>JBFFJV010000088.1:0-8748 GCA_041555695.1 Thiohalomonadaceae bacterium
CCTGATAAGCGTAGTTGCGGTAGGTATCTTCCTGGTACGTACCTGTATCACTCAGGGTTGCAGTCGCTGCGGCTGCGAGTAAGCGATCGCTTACTCGCCATTGAGCTACCTTGCTAAATTGGCGAGAAGGCCCTGTACCCCGTAGCGACTCACTAGCTGAGAGAATTCATTACGGTAGTGGTTAACGGCACTGACACCATTGGCCACCACATCGTAAACCTTCCATCCTCCCTTGCCACGATAGAGTTTGAAGTCCAGTTGCACCGGATAACTCTCGGCACCAAACACCCGCACCCCAAGTGTCACATTACCGCGACGTGGATTCCCGCGAGGGCGCAGGTACTGAATTCGGCTTTGTTTGTAACCACTCAGCTGCTCGGCCATTGACTGCAGAAAGCGTTCCTTAAGCAACGCTGTCAGTTGTTTGCGCTGCTCAAGGTTAAGGTGGCGATTGACTGAACCCGCCGCCCAGAAGGCCATACGGTTAAAGTCAAAATAGGGAACAATCTCCTGCTCCAGAAAGGCACGAAGTTGCGCAGGGGGAACACTCTGGTTGTTGCCAAGATAACCGGTCAGGGTCTCGATACCTGCACGCAGCACCTTCGCAGGCTCCTCCAGCCCGGAGGTCTCCTGCGGCGGGTAGTAGTTAGCGGCCTGGACTGCACAGGGCAACCATAACAACATTAACAGTGCGCTCAGTTTTTTCATTTTCCCTCACTCCCTACTGTAATTATTTATTTCTCGGAGCTTACCACTCTCACTCTATTCGGCAAGCCTCATCGAAATCCAGGCGCGGGCCACGTGGATGGAGCTTCTCCTCACTGCCATAACCCAGGGCACAGATGAAATTCGCCTTCACCGTACCACCGGGGAAAAACTCTGCCTCCAGTTTCGGGTAGTCAAAGCCGGACATCGGTCCGCAATCCAGCCCCAGGCTGCGAGCAGCCAGCATCAGATAGGCGGCCTGCAACGAGCTGTTGCGCATCGCGTTCTCCTGAATTTTATCCGGCTTACCGGCAAACCAGGAGCGCGCATCGGTGTGCGGGAAGAGTTTGGGAAGCTGCTCGTAAAACTCCATATCCATGCCGATGATCGCCACCACCGGGGCACTCATCGATTTATCCACATTACCCTCGGCGAGGGTGGGCTTGAGGCGTTGTTTGGCCGCCTCACTCTTCACAAAGACGATACGCGCCGGACAGCTGTTGGCGGCGGTGGGCCCCCACTTCATCAGCTCGTAGAGCTGATGCAACTGCTCGTCGCTCACCCCCTTCTCCTGCCAGTGGTTATAGCTACGTGCCTCGCTAAAGAGTTGCGCCAGGGCCTCATTGTTCAGGGGCTGTTTCATGTCGTCTCCACATCTATCGTTAATTAGTTAGTCACTTAATTGTTGTGCCCCTTGTGGCCTGCTTCAAGGGTAGCCGGGGGATGCGCTATGCCCGGGCTGTCGTTACACTAACACCTTTGCAACGTGATTGAGTCACCATGTCTTTTGCCAAGCCCTCCCCGCCCAGCAGCGAAACCGAGCTGATGCAGCGAGCTCATGCCCTGGCCGGGCGCAGTCTGGCCGATATCGCTAATGTGTGCGGGGTAACCGTACCAGATAACCTGCGCCGCCATAAGGGCTGGGCAGGTCAGCTACTGGAGCTGGCCCTGGGGGCCGATGCCGAGTCACTACCCGAACCCGACTTTCGTGCCATCGGCGTAGAGATGAAGACCCTGCCCATCGATCGCAATGGCAAGCCGCGTGAGTCGACCTATGTCTGCACCGTGCCGTTGGATGAAGGAATGGAGGCGAACTGGGAGCGGAGCTGGATCTGCCGCAAACTATCGCGAGTTTTGTGGGTACCGATAGAGGCCGAGCCCGAGATCCCACTGCCTCAGCGGCGCATCGGCACCCCGCTACTCTGGAGTCCAAGTGAAGAAGAGACACGGGCTCTGCGCCAGGACTGGGAAGAGCTGGGGGATATGATCCGCAGCGGCGAACTTGAGTCTATCACCGCACGTATGGGCACGGTGTTGCAGTTGCGTCCTAAGGCTGCCAATTCGAAGGTACGCTGTACCAGTGTGGGTGCCGACGGTGAGGCGATCATCACCCACCCTCGGGGCTACTACCTGCGCCCCACCTTTACCCATGCCATTCTACAGCGTCACTATATGCTCTAAGTTTTTCACTGGAACAAAAAAAGGGGGATGCCGTTACGGCATCCCCCTTTTTTAACAGGCCGGTTTAATCAGGCTGCCTTAAGCATCTGGAACAGCTCGTCCTTCAGCGCCAGGCGCTTCTTCTTCACCTCTTCGACGTAATCATCGGCAGGGGTCTCGACTCCCTGCTCGATACGACGTACTTCGTGATCCACTTCGTGGTACTGCTCGAACAATTTGGCAAAGTGGGCATTGCCTACCTTCAGTTCGTGGATCTTGTCCTTATATTCAGGGAGTTCGTGCAACAGATCGTGATGTTCACCAAGCATGGGGAGTACCTCCAATAACAGGCCTTACACGGTGGCTCTACGGCCACCTTTCAGACGAAGAAAAGATACCCCTATATTAACGCTATTTTTAAAGTGGTGATACGGTTAATGCAGGTACCAGGCAATACCAATACCGATTAAAGTCAACACAATGGTGAGCCGCATCGCAAAACGAAAACGGCAATTCATCGAGCTTGCGCACTGCTTACTCTTTTCCAACATGACCCATTCCCCCCGGTAGAATCACTACAGGCTAGAGCGCTATGAATTATTTTAATTAGCGCCAGAATCCAATCTATCGCGAGGTGCGCCAGCTTTCAAGTCCGAGTAATTTAATTAGTTATTAAGAATATAATGACTTAACGAATCATCGCTACAACAAGTGGCAGACATAAAAAAGGCCGGACACCCTGCGATGCCCGGCCTTTTTGGCCTGCGGTAAGTCGAGACTTACAGCTTGTCGGCGTTATCCGCCAGGTAGGAGGCCACGCCATCAGGGGTCGCCTTCATACCGGTGTCACCCTTGTTCCAGCCAGCAGGGCAGACTTCGCCGTGCTCTTCGGTAAACTGCAGGGCGTCGATCATGCGCAGCATCTCGTCGATGTTACGGCCCAGCGGCAGGTCGTTAACTACCTGGTGGCGAACGTTGCCAGCAGTATCGATAAGGAAAGAGGCGCGGAAGGCAACGCCGGCAGCCGGATGCTCAACATCATAGGCCTGGCAGATGCTGTGGTTGATATCAGCAACCAGCGGGTACTTCACCTGACCAATACCACCGTCGTTGATGGCAGTGTTACGCCAGGCGTTATGGGTGTAGTGCGAGTCGATAGAGACACCGATTACCTCAACGTTACGCTTCTGGAACTCCTCCAGGCGGTGATCGAAGGCGATCAGCTCTGAGGGGCAGACAAAGGTGAAGTCGAGCGGGTAGAAAAAGACCACGGCATACTTGCCCTTGATGCTCTCTTTCAGGTTGAAGTTGGGAACAATCTCGCCGTTACCCAGTACTGCATTAGCGGTAAAATCAGGTGCCTCGCGGCCTACCAGTACGCCCATGGTGAATCTCCTTGATTAACTAGTTAGCAAACAACCTACGAATAAAGTCGGAATATAGTACGCTGACCCATCCGCAGGATCAATAGGGTTTATCTGGACTCACTCCAGAGGGAAAATGCTCAGCCCGATATGAGGCCTGAAATAAAAAAACCAAGCGTGGGGAGTGCCCGGAGGTGAGCAACTAGCCATAACTTCCACCAGGCCACGCCATACCACCAGCAGGATTCGGTTCAGGCGGCCTCGCCGGGATTCAACACCGGCAAGACCCTGCTCGCAGTCTCATGGCGCTAACAGCAGCACCGAATAACCCGACCCGACGCCACTCTCAGGAGGCCTGAAGGCGACGCAGTAAGTCCATCAGCAGCGGGCCATCGGCGGGGTTAAGTGGATGCTCGCCGGAGGCCGGCACAGTTACCACCGCACCGCGCAGGCTCGCCACATTGTTCATATCCTGACTCCATTCCGGCACCACCAGATCCCCCATACCAAAAAGACCACCGCCCTTGTGTATCACCGCCACGTAACGTGACTTGGGGTGAGGCTGACGATTAAGCCAGTAGAGCAGGTTGCCCGGCTGCTCACGCGAGAGATCATAATAGAGCCCCTGTGAGCGATTAATACTCTGAGCCCCCATCAGGGGAGCCACCCAGCCCAGTGGACTCTGGCCAGCCATCAGCCCCACCTCGGCACTACCGGTACCCAGGTGTGGCGCGGCAATCGTCACCAGAGCGCTGATACGTACCTGCGGGTGCTGCACCATATAAATCCTTGCCAACACCCCGCCTGCAGAGTGCCCCACCAGATAGAGCGACTCGCCTTCATGACGCGCCCGCACATAGGCCATATACCGTTCCAGATGACGCGCCTGCACCAGTAGCGGTGCCTCGGTAGGAAGTGCCAGCGTGTAGAAACTTTTTGCACCCTTACTGGCGGGACCATTGCGCCGTACCCCATCAGGGCCATCCATCAACTGCCCGCCGTCCTGCCAACCGGCACGCACAATGGCCGTTGTCACGCCGCTACGGCGCCATGGGTCATCCTCGCCAAGATAACCCTGAACCAGCACCATCGCCTCCGCCGCAGCCACACCGGGAAGTAGCGAAAAAAGGGTTAACAGAATACTTAATAGCATCGGTCTCATACTCAATCCTCCATTGTATTCACTACATTATAACGACTATGAACCGAGGTAAACGACAGACAAAAAAAGCCCCGCACAGGGCGGGGCACAAGGAGGGGTACTACTAGGAGACATTCACAAAATCGGTTATGCCGCTCTGGCGCTGCTCGCACAATGATCCACACTGGCCATGTCACGATAGTGTTGCCAGCGGCTGGCCCAGCGCTGCAACTCAAGTTCATTGGCAACGGTTATTTCCTGCTCGGCAAAATGGTGCTGGGCGAAGCGTGTCAGCCGGAAGTCCAGATAGGCGAGATAGTCAGTCAAAGAGGCGGCCGCATGTTGCCTGGTGACTCCCTCCTCATTGAGAAGTTGTGCGGCATACCATGCCGTTTCAGCCGACCAGTCTGGTCGACACACCTGAATCATTCCGGCGAGCCTTCCTGATCGGGTCAATCGACGTCCGGTCTGAAGCAGATATCTCCCGATATTCATCTTGCGCTCATTCAACCGCTTCATCTTCAAACTCCTTTCCCGCTATGTCCGTGCAACATGTTGAGAAGAATTATAGAGTCTGCTGCAGTAGATAGATGTCGCCCTAACTCCCTGTTTTCTGTGGTGATCCTTCCTACAGCGAAGAAGGTAACAAATTCACTGTCCGTGGCGGTTTATTGTATCTCCAGCAACAACCGCTCAGAGTAAGAGCACGCTAGAAACCAGGCATATATTTCATCTCCCTCCGTTATCTTGACGCCGTGTGGGTACGGAGGAGATGAAGTGCAGAAGAAAAAGAAATCGTCTAATAGCGGTGGCAGCAGGGGATGCCGGGCGAATCAACAAATACGCCAAGATATAGTAGCGCAGTCAGAGCGCCACCGATTCAGACCGCATCCCGGTAACTCTGCCAATAGTCAGCCCAGCCCCGGACCTCTATTTCACAAATCATCATGGGTAGCTCGGCGTCGTAATTTATGTGATCAAGTCTGGAGATACAGCTCTCAAGATAGGCCAGATAGTCGGGTAAAAAATCCACTTCACGAAACGCTTTCACACCCGCATCCATAAGGGTGAGTGCCACCTGACAGGAAATACCGGCAGACCAATTGGGACGACATACCTGAATCAAACCGGCAAAGCGTCCCGTCTCACGCAACTGACGACTCGCCAACAGCGTGACTGCTCCCGAAGTTTCATTTCTGCTCAACAACTGTTTCATCACCACTCTCCTTTTTGGCCGTTTCCATGTCATGCTCTGAATACGATAATAGGAGGACGGGGCATAGAGAGATGTCACACAAAGCCCCTCTTTTATGTGGTGTTTGCGCCTACAGCCCGTGGCTATACATGCTTGTGCTGCTCATACACCGTCATAATGCGTGGCAAGGATCGTTGTAATGCCTTTACTACCTGCGGGTCGAAGTGTGCCCCCGCCTCCTCCTGCATCACCGCCAGGGCTCGCTCAATAGGCCACGCTTCTTTATAGGGGCGTTTAGAGGTGAGGGCATCAAACACATCCGCGGCGGCGACAATGCGTGCCGACAGCGGGATTGCCTCCCCCTTAAGGCCCGCGGGATAGCCGCTTCCGTCATACTTTTCATGGTGTGCCGCGGCGATCTCGATACCAACCCGGAACACACTGTGGCCCACCGCATTCATCTGCGCCTCACAGTGGCGTAACACCTCGGCACCGATTTGCGGGTGCCGCTCCATCTCACGACGCTCCGCCTCATCGAGCCGCCCCGGCTTGAGCAGGATGCTATCCTCGATACCGACCTTGCCGATATCATGCATCGGTGCAAAACGCAGAATATCGCGTACCGTATCGCTATTAATATGAGCGGCATACGGCCCCTCACGTCCCAGCTCCTCGGCAACAATCGCCGAGTAGCGGGCCATCCGCAGCAGGTGATCGCCGGTCTCCGGATCACGGCTCTCCGCCAGCTTGGCCAGACCTCCAATAGAGGAGATCACAAGATTTTCGGTCACCACGGTCTTCTCAAAACCGCGACTCACCTGCGCGGCGATGTTGCCCAGCAGCTCCAGGTGCTCGCGGTTATAGGCACCGCGCTCCTTTGCAGCAAAGGCGAGTAGCGCAGACCATTGCCCATCCCCCCCAGCGGAAACAGCAGTAGCGAATGGAAACCCTGCTCGCAAAGACGCGCGGCAAACTGCGCCTGCGGATTCCCGGCAGACAACACCTGAAGGTCATCAATGTGCAGAGGCTTTGACTCCAGCAATGCCCTGGCCAGCATAGAGCCCTCGGCAGCAAAACACTCCCCCTCATTCACCACTGCCTCACCCTCGGTATAACGGCGCTCCAGTACAAACTGCTCACCGCTGGCATCCAGCGACAGCATCCCAACCCACTCCAGTGGCAGCAGGGCACGAAACTCGTTAAAGACAAAGTGCAGGCTCTCATCCAGCGAGTCGGCACGATTGATCTGATCGGTAAGGCGAAACAACGCATGCAGACGGCAGGAGAGACTGTTAAAGGCGGTCTCGATTTGTCCGATCTCATTGCTGGCCGTCGCGGGAAGCTGATAGCCAAAATCGCCCTGAGTAATACGTCCGATACCAGACAGGGTGGTACGTAACGGCCGTGAGAAGGTAAAACTAAACAGCGTCAGCAGCACCACAATAATCAGGAAGAAACTAATTAGCGCGACTTTATTAAACAGCGCGATCAGCCCCATCTTGCCCTCCATCATCAGCTGAAAGGCGTTGCTCAAATTCTTCGACACCACGCGCAGATGGGCCTCATGCTTGAGCATATAGTCGACCGCCGCGCTCGCTCCCCCCGAGTTGAGTGCCGCATCCATCCCCTGACGAAATTCATGCCAGGTCTGCGCGGTAAGATTGAGCTGGGCAATCGACTGCTCGTCCCAGGAACACCGCAAAGGGTCACTGCGACCGGTCAGCTCCGGCTCCAGCAGACGGTTCGACAGAGAGGTGACAATACGCTCGTAGGTATCACTCTGCTGACGAAGGGTTTCGGCAAAGATCCTGGCCTGCTGATCGCGCGCCGTAGCATCACTCCCCCTTACCTCGCGATAATGCAGGCTCTGACGAACCATATTCTGAGCGATCGCCCGCAGCTGTCCGGCAAGGTTCAGGATCACATAGTCGTGCTTACGCAGGTCCAGCTCGTAGAGAGTAAAGCCCACACTACCCGCCGCCGCGATAAACAATAGCAGTAGCGCCGCACGCAGCTGCGCATTGAGCGAACGTGGCACTAGAGAAAAGCCCCCGCACCCTGATTTTTTCGTCTTCTGCACCCTACTCCACTCCCGATATCTGACCACCAGCACAAGCATAGACGCGAAGCATCACAAAACGATCACGCCACACTCACTAATTAAAATCCCTTTATCCTGCTGCGTCCTCTTCGTAAAATGCCTCAATCCCATTAAGGAGCTCTACAGATGAAACTCGGCACCCCGCTCTCACCCTCCGCCACCCGTGTGATGCTGCTTGGCAGCGGCGAACTGGGCAAAGAGGTGATCATCGCACTGCAACGGCTGGGGGTGGAGGTGATCGCCGTCGACCGTTATGCCAACGCCCCCGGCCATCAGGTAGCGCACCGCCACCACGTGATCAACATGGCCGATGCGGCGCAGCTGCGCGCACTGGTAGAACAGGAGCGCCCCACCCTCATCGTGCCGGAGATTGAGGCGATCGCCACCGATGAGCTGGCGCGTATCGAGGCCGATGGCCTGGCCACCGTGATCCCCACCGCCCGCGCCACCCAGCTGACGATGAATCGCGAGGGCATTCGCTGCCTTGCCGCCGAAGAGCTGGGGGTGGCCACCTCGCGCTACGCCTTTGCCGAATCACGAGACGAGGTCGAGGCTGCTATCCAGGGGGGTATCGATTACCCCTGCATCATCAAGCCGGTGATGTCCTCCTCGGGCAAGGGGCAGTCGACCCTCAACGGGCCGGAGGATCTCGACAGCGCCTGGGGCTATGCCAAGTCGGGCAGCCGTGTCGATCAAGGGCGGGTGATCGTCGAGCAGATGGTGGAATTCGACTACGAAATCACCCTGCTCACGGTACGTGCGCTGGATGAGCACGGCGACGTAACCACCCACTTCTGCGACC
>JBFFJV010000089.1:0-8684 GCA_041555695.1 Thiohalomonadaceae bacterium
CAGCGGCAAGCCGGTAAAGATGACCGGCGTGGTGCAGGATATTACCGAGCGTGTGTTAGCCGAGCAGACACTGCAGCGTGAAAAGGCGGCCACCGAGGCGGCAAACACTGCCCTGCGGATGACACAGACGGCACTGGAATACACCGGTATTGGCGAGTTCTGGATCGATGCCCGTGACGGTCACATTATGCACGTCAGTAACCACGCCTGTGAACATCTGGGCTACTCACGTGATGAGTTACTGAAGATGCAGGTGGCTGACATTGCACCGGGGTGGCCCGCCGAACAGTGGTATACCATGACGGCTCCGATTCGGGAAAATGGCTGGGGGCGTTTCGAGGGGCAGCATCAGCGCAAGGATGGCATGATCGTTCCCGTCGAGGTCACCGCCATGTACCTGCCGGCGTATGGCGAAAAAGACGAAATGTTTGTCACCTTCACTATGGATATCAGCGAGCGCAAACGCGCCGAGGAGAAGCTGGAGAACTACCGCCGCGACCTGGAGCAGACCGTGGAAGAGCGCACCGCCGAACTGCTCATCGCCAACCAGCGTATCACGCTGGCAACCAGTTCCGCGGAGATCGGTATCTGGGAGTTGGACCTGAGGGATAACTCGCTGATCTGGGATGAGTGGATGTATCGCCTCTACGGCATTGATGACGACTCCTTCAGCGGTGCCTACGAGGCGTGGGAGCAAGGCTTGCACCCCGATGATCTGAAAGCTGCCGCCAGGGCGTTACGGGACGCGATTGATGGTGAAGATGAATTTAACAGCGAGTTTCGCGTCGTCTGGCCTGACGGTACGGTGCGCTGGATGAAGGCCTCGGCCGAGCTGATTTACGACGAGAGCGGCAAGCCGATACGCATGATCGGTACCAATCAGGATATCACCGAGAAAAAATCCGCTGCGGAATATCTGGAAAGCGAGGTACAGGAACGCACCGCTGACCTGGAGATGGCCAAGCAGCAGGCCGAGGCGGCGGTTGAGGCCAAGTCCGCCTTCCTCGCCACCATGAGTCATGAGATACGCACCCCGATGAATGGGGTGGTGGGAATGATCGAACTGCTGCGCAACAGCCAGCTAAACGCAGATCAACAGCGGATGCTCGGCGTGGTGCATGACTCCTCCTTCTCGCTGTTGCGTATCATCGATGACATCCTGGATCTCTCCAAGATCGAGGCGGGCAAGCTGCTGCTGGAAAAAGCCCCGCTGGCACTGGCAGACGTAATCGACAGCGTCGCCGACATTATGCGACCGATCGCCCAGAATAAGCCGCTGAGATTCTATCTCTACGAAGATCCGCAGCTGCCGCAACAGGTGCTGGGAGATCCGGTACGCCTGCGACAGATCCTCTACAACCTCTGCGGTAATGCCATCAAATTCTGCCAGCCCGAGGTCGGCACGGTGGAACTCAATGCACGCCTGATTCAGCGTCATGAGGCCGATGACCAGCGGATATGGGTACGCTTCTCCATCATCGACAACGGTATCGGCATGAGCGAGGAGGTATCGGCCAATCTCTTTACCCCCTTCTACCAGGCAGAGACCTCTACCACACGGCGCTTTGGCGGCACCGGTCTGGGCCTCTCGATCTGCAAGAATCTCACCGAAATGATGGGGGGCACGATAAGCGTAGAGAGTATGCCGCAGCATGGATCTACCTTTAGTGTCGAACTGCCCTTTGACCAGGATGAGACGGCCACACCTGTCGAGGCCGCGGCTATCGATGATCTGGTTGTGCTCAGCTATGTACCGGATGTGCGCGAGTGGCGAAACATCGACGCCTATCTGCAGACCACGGGCTGCCAGCACACCGTAGTGAGCAGTGAGGAGGCGATGCGTGAAGCGGTGAACAGCGACAGGGCTCCGGATGTCGTGGTGCTGTTCCAGCCGCTCTCTGAGCCCTTCCCTGCCCTGCTGTTCGATGAGCTGCATCGCAACCTGCCGGCATCGACCCGCTATATACTGGTGGTGCCCGACGCCGAGGTAAAGATGGACATTTCGGCAAAAGACACAGTACTGGTAGAGAACTATCCACTCAAACCGCGGACTCTCCATATTGCCATCGCCTCCGCTGTTGGGCGCGCCAGTCCCGAGTTCAACACGCTACCGGAGCAGTTATTCGAAGCCCACACGCCGGTCGACCGCGAACAGGCTCGGGAGATGAATCAACTAATTCTGGTGGCCGAGGATAACCCCACCAACCAGGAGGTGATACTGCGTCAGCTCGGACTGCTGGGTTATGCCGCTGACATGGCCGCCGATGGACGCGAGGCACTAGAGATGTGGCGTCAGGAGCCCTACGCCCTGCTGCTCACCGACTGCCATATGCCAGAGATGGACGGGTACCAGTTGGCCGCAGCCATTCGCAACGAGGAGGCCTCCACACAGCGCGCTGCCACCACGATTGTTGCCATTACCGCCAACGCCCTGCAGGGCGAGGGGGAGAAGTGTTTGAACAGCGGCATGAATGGCTACCTGAGCAAGCCGCTGGAGTTACAACAACTCAAACTGGAACTGGAGAGGTGGCTGGAGCCCATTGTAGTAAATGAGACGAAGATGCCTGCAAGCCCTGCCGAGACTCCCTCCTCTGATGGGCTGATCAATCTGCAACTTATGTCCCGCTACCTCGGCCATGACCGGGGAATGCAACAGCGCTACCTCAAAAACTGCCTGAACTCGGCACGCCAGACCATTCAGGAGATCGATGAGGCGATTGAACAAAATGACCTGCAACGCGCTGGAGAGCTGGGGCACCGCTGTAAATCAGCGGTCCTTGCCGCCGGTGCTGAACAGATGGCCACGGTATTCAAAGAGATAGAGATGCATGGCCGCGAACAGAGTAGAGAGGCCATCCTGGCCTTACAGCCCAGACTTAACCAACTGTTGCAGCAGTTTGAAAAAGAGGTGGAGAAACTGTCTTGAGATTCGAGCGAATAGTAACAATATCCTGTTATATGAGTTGCTTTGTCGTGGAGAACACCAGGTGTCAAAAGTACTGTTAATTGACGATGATCCGCTTATGGCGGAGCTATTAACCCCAGTCCTCAGCACACTGGGGATGAAGGAGGTAATTGTTGCTGAGGACGGAGTCACGGCGCTGGCACACGTAGACCGCGAGATAGATACCCTCCCCCTGGTGCTCTGCGACCTGCGTATGCCCGGGATGGATGGTATTGAATTTCTTCGCCATCTGGGTAGCCGTGAATTCCGTGGTGATGTGATCATCATCAGCGGTAGCGACAACCGCCTGCTTGAGACAGTCTACGACCTTGCCAAGGCGCACCGCCTGAACATCCTCGCCGCACTGGAAAAACCGGTCACCATCAAGGCACTGGGCGATGCCCTGCAGCAGCGCCAGAACAGTGTACCGCGAGCACCCATCCCGGTTAGCGAGGTAGTGCTGGATCGGGATGAACTGGCCCGGGCACTGCGTGCCGGAGAAATTCTCTCCTATTTTCAACCCAAAGTTGATGTAAAAACCCGACGTATCGAAGGGGTGGAGACGCTGGTGCGCTGGCAGCATCCCGATTATGGCCTCATTCCACCGGATCGCTTCATCTCCCTTGCCGAGGAGTGCGGCCTCATCGATGAACTCACCGAAACAGTATTCTTCCAGGCGATGCGCTATGCCGCTGCCTGGCAACGGATGGGCTTAAAGCTACAGGTTGCGGTGAATATATCGGTGAATAACCTGGCACGACTGGAGCTTCCCGAGATCCTGCTGTCGATGGCCTCCTCCCTGGGCATCGAGCCGTCAATGATCACCATCGAGGTGACCGAGTCACGGCTGATGGAGAACCTTACCAGTGCCCTTGAGATCCTCACCCGTCTCTATATGAAAGGGGTTAGTCTCTCAATCGATGACTTTGGCACCGGCTACTCCTCAATGGAACAGCTACGGCGTGTGCCGTTCAATGAGTTGAAGATCGACCGCAGCTTTGTCAGCCGCGCCGATTCGGACAGTGCGGCCATGGCGATCATGGAGTCCAGTGTAGAGTTGGCAAAAAAGCTTAATATGTCGATTGTCGCTGAAGGGGTGGAAACCGCTGAGCAGTGGCAACTGGTAGACAAAATGGGGTGCGACAAGATACAGGGCTACTACGTCGCCAAACCAATGGGCGGCAATGACATCTTTGCCTGGGTTGACTCATGGCATGCGGAAAATAACGTCACAGCTTAAATGAGCTATATGCTGGCCCTGCTCTCACATCACCCTGCTGAGTCTGCTGCTAATGAGTTAAGCGGTCGGCAATAACCTGCTCACGAATCGCATCAATCCGCCCCTCTCTCTCCATTATCGTTAATGTACTTGTAATTGACGGTATCAGTGAGGCATGACTTTTGTGTAGATAGTGGTAGAGCGGTATTTTCTGCAACGGTGGCGTTAACACACTAATTCCGCTCAGCCCCATATCTCTGACCGCATCTGCTCCTCCGATACGCGTGGCTATCACCACATCGACACGACCACTGTTGAGCATCTGAAACGCCTGTTCGTATGTCGTCAAAGAGACCACCCGCATCCCGCGGGTGCCCTGTTCGGCAAATTTAATACCGCGTTCTATCGCAATGGTATAGGGCTGCAGCTCCTCCCAGCGCGTCACCTTAATCGTGGCATCCTTTACAAATGCCGTTGCCTGTAAATAATTAATGGCAACCGGCACCCTTAGCAGATTCTGATATTGCTTATCAATCCCCTCGACCCGCATCATCTCACCATCCACCTGCCCGGTATTGGACGAGGCCAGTGCTCGTTCACCCGGAAGAATTTTGGCAGTAATATCCTGACCGTTGCTCCGATATGCCTCACGCAACACGGCTTCTGCAATATCCGGAAAAAAGCCCGGGGTACGGGAGAAACTCAGCGTTTCTGCTGCTGAATAGGTGGGGAGTAAACTTACAATTAATATTATAAAAAACATTGGTGTTCGGAAATTCATAAAAACCTGCCTCTCCCATACTTACTCAGATGGAACAACACAACTCAAACACAGCAGCACAGACATTTGGCCCCCATCATGTGGACTGTTTGCCAAACCACTCATCAAGCAATCCCAGCATCTCATCGATCTCAAAGGGCTTGGTGATATAAGCATCAAACCCGGCCGCCATGCCACGTTCCACATCCTCTTTCATCGCATTACCGGTAAGGGCAATTACCGGGGTATTCGCCGTATCGGGTTGCTCCCGCAGGCGAGCCAGGGCCTCATAACCGTTCATACCCGGAAGCTGTATATCCATAAATATTAAGGCAGGAGGTGCAGCCCGCGCCATTTCAATACCCGCCTCAGCATTCGAGGCGTGAGTAAAGTCCAGATCGGTTCGCAGTACCGTAAAAAGGTCTTCCATAAGCATCAGGTTCGATGGGTTGTCTTCAATATAAAGTACAACCTGTCTACCCCGCAGCTTCACTCCAGAGTCTATCGTTCTGTTCTGCATATGCCTCTCCTGTTGCGCACTGCTTTCTGGTAGGGCGGCGGCAGGAAGCTCGATCCAGAAGCTACTCCCTTCGCCCTCACGACTTTCATACCCAATGGTGCCATTCATCGACTCAATGATGCGTTTACTGATCACCAGCCCAATACCCGCCCCTTCAATGATGCCGCCTTCAACCCCAAGCCTGTTGAAGGCATCGAAGAGATAGGGCTGTTTATCCGCCGCGATACCACGACCGCTGTCTACGACTGTAATTCGTAGCTTCTCCCCCATTTGCTCACAAGAGAGACGTACCGTACCGTGCTCGTGGTTGTATTTAATTGCGTTGCTTAACAGGTGGATCAACACCTGGCGTAGACGGGCATGGTCGGTCAATACAGCACCATTACAACTACCGTTGTCAGCACTCAAATCTATAGCCTTGTCACTGGCAAGAGAATTAACCACGGCAAAGGCATCGCTAAGCAACGGCTGCAAACTCACCGGCTCGAGATTGAACGCGAGTTTTCCCGCCTCTATATTGGAGAGTTCGAGCACGTCATTCACCAGGGTAAGAAGGTTCTTGCCCGCCACTTCGATGGCTCTGGCCTGTTGCAGCTTCTTTTCCGGAAGTGTGTGATCCATGCCAAAGAGTTGCGAATAGCCAAGAATTGCATTGAGCGGGGTTCTCAGTTCATGGCTCATATTGGAGAGAAATGCACTCTTGGCCCGACTGGCCTCTTCTGCGGCCTCCTTGGCTATCTGCAAATCAGCAGTACGCTGCTCTACCCGAAGTTCCAGATCACGGTTGGCCTGCTGCAGTGCCTCCTCGGCCTGTTCAAGCGCGCCCACTTTTTCCAGCAATTGTTGATGTGTCGCCGAGAGACGCAGGCGCATGTCGTTGAGGGAAGATACCAGTTGCCCCACCTCATCCTGATGCGGATAGTCGACGATCGGTGGTGTGCCATTATCCGGCTCTAGATCCAGACGGTTAACGGCTTCAGAGATCTTCACCAGCGGTCTGGAGAGTCGCCGCGTGATCGCCCAGTAGAAAATAAGCCAGAGACCGGTGGTTTTGATCAGGGAGTTGACCAGGATCACCACAAAGCTGTATTTGACCCGTTCGATGGCAACATCACGCTTGGAGTAGAGCACCATTTTCCCCAGCACCTGCTTATCGGTGCTTGCTGCAAATAGCGCCGAATGCAGCGTGACCTCATGCGTCAAATAAAGCCCCAACAACGAGTCACTGTTCTTTCCTGCCTCTTCGGGCACCTCGCCCGCACGCGCAAGTCTCTCCCCTTCCTCATTGACAACCTCTACACCGGAGATAATGGCCGTCTGCAGGATCCCTCTGGTCAGCGAATCGAGCAGCGGTTTATCGTAGGTCCATACCGCATCGGAAACACCCGCCGCGAAGGAGTCAGCCAGTGCATGCATATCCGAGGAAATAGTGTTGCGAACAGAGGAGTACTCAATCACCAGCTGCGCCACGGTAACAACAATGGCCAGCACCAGATAGAGCCCGAAGACCAGCTTGAAAAGGCGTCCGGTGAGAGTCTTAAAGTTGGGCATCATCGCATTATTTATCTACCGTAACGGAACAGTATATATTTGAGGCCGCAGTCCACCGTTATCAAGACGCTAAATAACCCCCTTGCAACCGGCACCTAACTGCTTACCCTTGCTGGAACGCCAATAAAACGCCAAACCACCCCCAACGCCACGACACACATCCCCGCCGCAACATAAAAACTCACATCCCCTCCCATCGCATCCCAGGTATAACCACTATAAAACGCCCCCAATGCCCCACCGGCCCCAAAACTCACCGAGCTATAGAGCGCCTGCCCCCTGCCGTGGTGACGACCGGTAAAGAAGTGGTGAAAGTAGGCGATGGCGACAGCGTGGAAAATACCGAAGCTGGCGGCGTGGAACAGCTGGGCAAAGAGGACGACGGCGAAGTTTTCGGGCAATGCACCGATGAGGCCCCAGCGCAGAGCGGTGAGGGCGAAGGCGGCCATCAGCAGGTTCTTTAATCCAAAACCTTGCACCATCCGGTTCATCACAAGGAAGATCGCCACCTCGGCGATCACCCCCAGCGCCCACAACTGGCCGATAAGGGTGCGGCTGTAGCCGTAGCCCTCCATGTAGATGGTGTAGAAGGTGTAGTAGGGGCCGTGGCTCGCCTGCATCAGGAAACAGGCGGCCAGCAGCGCCAGCACCTCGGGGCGCTTAAGTACCACGGTGATCGAACCCTGTTTTTCGTGGTGCGGTGGCACCACCACCTCGGGTACGCTCAGGCTGACGCCCCAGATGGTGACGAAGATCATCAACAGAATCGACGGCAGTATGGCGGGGCTGCTCCCCTCCAGCACCAGTCCCAGCGCCGCCACGGCAACAATAAATCCAATCGAACCCCAGATGCGGATCTCACTGTATTTATGGTGCTCTTTGCCGAGGAAGCTGAGGGTGTTGGCCTCGAACTGCGGCAGAGTGGCGTTCCAGAAGAAGCTGAACAGCAGCATCACCAGGGCGATCCCCCAGTAACTCTCTACATAGAAAATGCCAATGAAAGTGATAAGCGAGAGCAGGGAGCCGATGCGTACGATCCACATGCGATGACCGGTGTGATCCGCGATCCATCCCCAGATATTGGGCGAGACGATCTTGGTGGCCATCAGCACCGCCATCAGCTCGCCGATCTGTAGCGGGCTGAAACCGAGGTGCTTTAAGTAGAGAGACCAGTAGGGGACGAGGATCCCCAGACTGGCGAAATAGAAGAGATAGAATCCGGAGAGGCGCCAGTAGGGCACGGACTACGTGCCTTTACTGTTGGCCGGAAGGAATAACCGGGGTCTGGCTGTTTACGTCGCCATTCTGCGCCCGCTGGCGCAGCAGGTGGTCCATCAGCACGATGGCCATCATCGCCTCGGCGATGGGGGTGGCACGGATACCGACGCAGGGGTCGTGACGCCCCTTGGTCACCACCTCAATCGGCTCACCGGCGAGGTTCACACTCTGCCCCGGCAGGTGCAGCGAGGAGGTCGGTTTCATCGCAATCGCCGCTGTGATCGCCTGACCGGAGCTAATGCCGCCGAGGATGCCACCAGCATGGTTAGACAGGAATCCTTCAGGCGTGATCTCATCGCGATGCTCGGTCCCCTTCTGCTCGATGCAGCCGAAGCCTGCCCCAATCTCGATGCCCTTTACCGCATTGATGCTCATCAGGGCGTGGGCGAGGTCGGCGTCGATGCGGTCAAAG
>JBFFJV010000090.1:0-8541 GCA_041555695.1 Thiohalomonadaceae bacterium
CCTACAAGCTGTATGGATACAGCACGGAGAGACTCCTCCAGGGATCAGGCCAGGATGGCTATTACCACGGATGGTAAACCCCCTTCAAAGCCGGCTAGGACAGCCGGCTTTTCTTTTGTCTGTATGATACATACGCCCCCCTATACCTGTGACGCAGGCGCTCCCCGTGATTTGATGTATTATCCTGTGAAAGAGGTGATAACTGCAGGGGGAGTAATGGAAATTCACAATCCTGACATGAAAGGTCTGTTGGGGGCCTACCGTCTCGAAGGGATGATGATGCGTTACAGCCAGTTTGTGCCGCGTCTCTATAACCTGTGCAAGGCGCTGGGTTTCGAGCAGGGCAAGATCATGCCCTCACGCGCCTTCTGCTCTGATGAGAATCAGGGCTATCCCATTATCCTTATCGCCAAGCATTTCGGCGCCTTCCCCTTTAATCATGGCCAGGTGGGCGGTATCGTCGCTACCGACCGGCATGCTCCCCACGCCGAGCATGGTCACGATATGGTGATTATCCAGGCCAGCCATGTGGGTTACGACCCTGCTACCGAGACCTTTGGCAGTTATCGCCGCCAGCAGACCGAGGGGCATGAGGCCACCGCCACCTGTGGCAAGGTGTGCGGGGTGACCGGCTGGTACCAGAGTGAGTTCAACTTTGCACAACAGAATATTTTCCTGCTGCGCGAGAGTGATGAGTGGCTGGTGCGTATCGACAACCAGCTGCTGCATGAGGAACGGGACGAGGGGCTATTTCTGCACCTTGATAGTCTGGCGGAGAGCGCAGAACCCTGCAAAATTTACAGTACCTCTAAGGCCTACCGCGCCTCGAAACAGTTACGTGAGCGGATCCCGGACGCTGAGTGGGCCGAGGGCAAGGGGCGGCGAATCGGAGAGTACCTGCAGGCCGAAGATTTTCACTTCAAGCGCAATATAGTTGGTGATGTGGAGGGGCGTAGCCACCTGGAGGGCAACCTGCTTAAGGCGATGCCCTATATCCTTACCTCGGGGGCGCCGCTGCTCACCGCGGCGCAGGTGAATACCCAGCTTGAGTTTGATCGTACCTTTCGCACCATCGTCAAGGAACGTGGCTATCGCGGCAAGCGGCTGATCTTTATCTCCGGCTTGAATATCGATATCTCCCCCAGCGAGGGACAGCTCTTCCCGTTGACCAAGTTTATTCCCTGGGCCGCCTATGTGCAGAACAGCGACGGCTCATCCATGACCCTGGAGCAGGGTGAGCTGATGGAGAGCCTGCTGGCGCAGGGGACGGAGAATCCGGATCAAATTGATCTGGAGGAGGCGATACATGTGATGGAGCTCGCAGATGAGGTCATCATTAAGTTCTAATCGAGGGCCCGACCTGGTGTCGGGCCCGGTGCTTAGCAGTCGTCATCTCTGCCCTGTACGTCATTATTCGTCACGGTATTTTCAGCTGATTGCGGTGCTTTTTCGGCAGGGGTGTCAGCCAGTAGCGGCGAGCTATTAAACAGGGTCAGCCCGAGTAATACATAAAATAGTTTTTGCATGTTCTTCACCTCCATGAAAATAGTTTGATGCCGCTGTTTAACGGAGAGAAGAATATAGGCCTTGCAGAGCCCGGGCGATGCAGGGAAGGGCGCATCATGTAGTAGGTTGTTCGCGCGTATTACGTGTGGATGAATACTTACAGTAATCAGTAGGGATATAGGAACCAGTAACGTGACTGTAATCAGTGATTCGTCTGCGGTTATCGCGACCTTTACCGGTTATCTCATTCTTATGCTGCTGATTGGCTGGTGGGCCTATCGGCGTACCCACAATCTTGCCGATTATATTCTCGGTGGCAGGCGCCTGGGACCGTGGCCTACGGCATTAAGTGCCGGTGCCTCGGACATGAGCGGCTGGTTGCTGCTGGGGCTTCCCGGATACGCCTATGTGGCGGGTATCGAGGCGTTGTGGCTGGTGTTCGGTTTGTTGGCCGGAACCTACCTCAATTGGCGCATTGTCGCGCGACGGCTGCGCCGTTACAGTGAGCGAGCCGAGGATGCCCTGACGATTCCCGCCTTTCTGGAGCAGCGCTTTCAGGACCACACACGACTACTGCGCGTGATCGCCGCGCTGTTCATTATTACCTTCTTCCTCTTCTACACCAGCTCGGGCCTGGTGGCCGGGGCACGGCTGTTCGAGACAGTGTTTGGGCTACCCTATATATGGGCACTAACGGCGGGCACACTGGCGATCATTCTCTATACCTTTCTGGGTGGTTTTCTTGCCGTCTCCTGGACTGACCTGGTGCAGGGGTTGTTAATGGCCGCTGCGTTGCTGATCGTGCCGCTCTATGCCTTTGCCGCAATGGGCGGAATCGCTGATGGCTTTTTGCGGGTACAGAAAGCTAACCCGGAGTTGCTGAACGGGCTTACCAATAGTGCGGGCGAGCCGCTTAGCTGGATTGCCATCGCTTCGCTGCTGGGCTGGGGCCTGGGCTATTTCGGCCAGCCCCACATCCTTGCCCGCTTTAAGGCGATACGCCACCACCGCGAGATGGCACGGGCACGGCGCATTGCCCTCAGCTGGACCTCACTGAGCCTGTTGGGGGCGACTCTGGTGGGATTGGCCGCTATCGGATATTTGCCCGGGCCGCTGGAGGGGGCGGATAGCGAGCGAGCCTTTATGCTGCTGGTGGGTGCCCTGTTCAACCCGTTAGTTGCAGGGATACTGCTGGCCGCTGTGCTGGCGGCAATTATGAGTACCGCCGACTCGCAGCTGCTGGTCTGCTCCTCGGCACTGGCGGAGGATTTCTACAAGGCACTGTTGCGCCGAGATGCCTCGCAACGCGAGCTGGTGCGGGTGGGGCGCGCGGCGGTGGTACTGATTGCCCTTTTGGCTTTTATGCTGGCGCTGCAGCCCGGCAGTAAGGTGCTGGACCTGGTGGCCTATGCCTGGGCCGGATTCGGTGCCGCCTTTGGCCCGACCATGCTCCTTTCACTGTTCTGGCAGCGGATGAATGCGTGGGGGGCACTGGCAGGAATTATTGCTGGAGGTCTTACCGTGGTGATATGGAAGCAGCTGGAAGGTGGCCTGTTTGAGTTGTATGAGATTGTCCCCGCCTTCGCCGCCTCATTTATGGCGATTATCGTTGTGAGCCTGCTGACGCCGGCGCCACCGCCGCAGGTGGTGGCGCGTCATCAGGTATTGGTAGAAGAGGAGCTAGGCGATGAGTAATCAGCAGCGTGATTACTACGAGGTGCTGGGTGTGCCCCGTGATGCGGATGAGAAGGTACTGAAGAAGGCCTATAAGCGCCTGGCAATGAAGTACCACCCGGATCGCAACAAGGACCCGGATGCCGAGGAGAAATTCAAGGAGATCGCCAAGGCCTACGCTGTCCTCTCCGATCCGCAGAAACGCAAGATGTATGATGCCGGTGGTGAGGGGGGCGTGGCCCACTTCACCGATGAAGAACTGTTTCGCAATGCCGATTTTGATTTTGGCGAACTGTTCGGCGGTTTTGGCTTCGATTTCGGAGGTGGTGGCGGCAGGTCTATCTTCGACCGCTTCTTTCGTCAGCCGCAGCAGCGCCAGGCACATGGTGTTGATCTGCGGGTGCGCATGGCGGTCAGCCTGGAGCGCATCTTCCACGGCGGCAGTGAGTTGCTACGATTTTCACGGCGGGTGAGCTGTCCTGCCTGCCACGGCCATGGCACGCGATCCGGTCAACCGCCGGAGCCGTGTCACGCCTGCAAGGGTAGCGGACAGCAGGTCGTAACCAGTAAGGAGAACAGGGAGCAGGGCTATATCCAGTTCCAACAGGTTGTGGCCTGTCCGGTCTGTCACGGTCGTGGTGTCGTGGCAGGGGAGCCCTGTCCGCAGTGTGGTGGTGGCGGACAGGTGGACAAGGAGGAGAGCCTGAAGATCACCATCCCGGCAGGGATCGAGGATGGCAGCGTGATGCGGGTGCCGGGACATGGTCTGCCCGCCGAGCAGGCAGGGATGCCTTCGGGCGATCTCTATGTGGAGGTCTATACCCTGAGCGATCCACGCTTGCAGCGTCACGGCGCAGACCTGTGGCGTACCGAGCGCCTCAGTGTGCCCCAGGCGGTACTGGGGACAAAGCTCCGGGTACCGACCATGGAGGGGGAGGTGGATGTCACCATCCCGCCGGGGATGCAGCCCGATGAGATGCTGCGCCTGCGTGGCAAGGGGCTGCCGCGTTACCGTAGCACGGGACGCGGAGACCTCATTCTGCGTATTGAGGTGGTGATCCCGGAGCAGCTGAGTGATGAGGAGCGGGAACACTACCAGCGGCTGGCGGCACTACGCCCCACGCAATAGCCCTCTTAATTAGCGCCAGGGATTGCCGTAATACGGCGCAGGGTAACTGCTCATAGGGTAGCCACCGTAGGGTGGGGTGTAGGGGCCCCTGTAACCGCCGTATGGCGCGTTACCATATCCGTAGGGGCCGTAACTATTGTATGGCGTATAGCCGTAAGGCCCACCATAGCCGTAGTAGTCATTATCGCCGACCATCTCTTCCATCCAGTACATGGGGGTCCAGGCTGGCCATGGATTCCAGTCCCAGCCATTGTTACCAAACCAGGCGTTGGCGTTGAGACTGGTGACAAACAGCAGGGCCAGAGCAAACAGTTTGACAACATGTTTCATTGTTCATATCCCTTTATGTGAGTGGTTACACCAATATTGTAGTAATGGAGGGCACGGCTAGCAAAAGCCAGACACGATACTTGCCGTGCCCCCTGACAACGCGTATTTTTTCACTATCAGGCAAATCCAACAGGAATTGAACACTATGGAAAAGCAGTCATTTATCCCCCCCCGCTCTGCGGGTGGCTCTGGCGGTGATAACGTTCCCCGTTTATGCCAGAGGGACGGCGAGCCAGGGTGTCTCCCTGATGAACTGCACAAGGAGGGGATAGCATGAGCCAGAATACCTTTGAGGTAGTCTTCAGCGGAAAGCTTGTTGAGGGTGCGGCACCGGAGAAGGTGAAGGCCCATGTTGCTGCCCTGTTTAAGGTCGAGGTGGGGAAGGTGGAGCGGCTCTTCAGCGGTGCCACGGTCTCGATTAAGAAGGGTGTCGATGAGCAGACGGCGAAGAGGTACCAAATGGCGCTGCACAAGGCTGGAGCGATTTGTCAGGTGGTCAATCGCGCTGCGCCCGCTGTCGCCGGAGAGCCGAAATCGCCAGCAGCAGACCCCGCTACCCGTTCTAAGCCAGCGGCGACGCCTCAGGCCGTCACGGCCAGCGACTCTGCCGCCGAAGTGGGTCTGCAAAAGTCGGTGGTGAAGGCACCACCACAGGGTTTGGGAGAGCTGGGTTCGGTCAGCATCGATGCCCCGGGAACCACATTGGTGGAGCACCAGGAGGTTGCCGAGCCGCAGATCGACACCGCCTCATTAAGCATGGACCCGGTTGGTGTGGAGTTGTCAGAACATGAAGAGGTGGCAGAGCCCCAGGTCGATATCAGCGGTCTCTCCATGGGGGATGAGAGTGAGGCTATTGGTGAGGAGACGCCGTTCGAAGCGCTGGAGGTGGATGTCAGTGCCATGAGTATGGACGATCCCGGTGTTACCCTGGTGGAACATAAAGAGGAGCCGGAACCGGAGATCGATACCAGCAGGTTGAGCCTGGAGTGAGGCCGGGACGGAATCCGGGACTGAATCCGGGATTGAGCCAAGGGCAGTGAATTCACGGCCACCCCGGTGCTCCCTCCTGTTCGCCTATCTGCGTTATACTAGGTCTGTTACCGTTCTGAGCACGCGCCATCCCGTTCAGTTGGTCATCTCACAGGCCCTCAATCCCGCACTACGGAATTATCAACTTGCAGCACCATCACCAACAACTTGTCAGCCGTCTCATTGAGGCGGGTCTTGCCCCCCTGCTCAGGTTGCAGCGTATCGGCCTGGAGAAGGAGTGCCTGCGGGTAAATGCTGAGGGCAAGATTGCCCAGACTGCCCACCCTGAAGCCCTGGGGTCACCACTGACTAACCCCTATATCACCACCGATTATTCAGAGGCGCTACTGGAGTTGATCACGCCGCCGTGTCAGAGCAGCGGTGAGGCGCTCGCCTTCCTGCGCGATGTACAGCGCTTTGTTTATGCACACCTGCAGGATGAGTTGCTCTGGTCGACCAGCATGCCCTGTGTCATCCCCGGTGAGTCGAGTATCCCGCTGGCGCGCTATGGCAGCTCCAATGCCGGCACCATGAAGACCGTTTACCGCCGAGGCCTGGGCTACCGCTATGGTCGAACCATGCAGGTCATTGCCGGGGTGCATTTTAATTACTCCTTTGATGAGTCATTCTGGCTGGCACTGCAGCAGTTCGAGGGCGATGAGCGACCGTTACAGGAGTACACCTCTGCACGCTATTTTGATCTGCTGCGCAACATGTTGCGTATCGGCTGGTTGATCCCCTACCTGTTTGGCGCCTCTCCCGCCGTGTGCAAATCCTTCGTCGGTGGTGAAGAGGGGCGACTGGACTCGTTTGACGAATTTACCTTCTATGAACCCTACGCTACCTCGTTGCGTATGGGGGATATCGGTTACCAGAATAACAAGGAGAATGAGAAGGGGATTAAGGCCAATTACGATAGCCTGGAGCGGTATGTCGAGAGCCTGGAATGTGCCATTGAAACCCCCTGTCCTGAATATCAGCGTATTGGTGTCAAGGAAGGTGGCAAGTATCGGCAGCTTAATAGCAACATCCTGCAGATTGAAAACGAGTACTACAGTACGGTGCGCCCCAAGCAAATCCTTCGGGGTAACGAGAAACCGATACGGGCATTGCAGCGTGACGGTGTGCGCTACATTGAGTTGCGCTCACTGGATGTTAACGGTTTTGACCCGCTGGGCATTAATGAGGGGCAGCTGCGTTTTCTTGAGACCCTGATGCTCTATTGTCTGTTCTGCCCCAGCCCTCCGATAAGTTCACTGGAGCGGCGTGAGATAGACTTCAATGAACTGGAGACGGCGCACCGCGGGCGTGAGCCGGGGTTCAATTTAATGCGTTGCGGCACGGCGACACCTCTACGCGACTGGGCGCTTGAGGTGTGTGATGCGATGGTACCTTATGCTGAATTACTGGATGGCGATGATGGCGAACAGGCTTACGGTCGCGCGGTGGCACAACAGCGTGAGGCGGTGCTAAATCCTGATCTTACCCCCTCGGCGCGCATGCTGGCGGAGATGAGAGAGAACCACGAGAGCTTCTTTGCCCTTGCCCAGCGTTACTCGGAAAGGCATCAGGCCGACTCCCTCAAGCAGTCGATGTCGGCATCGAGCGAGGCGATGCTTCGGCACGAAGCCGAGAGCTCGTTACAGCGCCAGCAACAGATCGAGGCGGCAGATGATATGGATTTTGATAGTTACTTAAAGGCCTACTTCGCGCAATAAACTACTTGGGCTGCTGCGTTTGCAGGTGGAAAATGTAGCGCTGCAGTTCGGCGTTATCTGCGTGGGACATCCCCTCGAAGGCGACCCCGTAGCGGGGAATGGGATCACCATTTGGCGGTGTCACCTTACAGAGGTTGCGGATCACCACGTCAGTCTTAATCTCGTTGTGTGCAGGCAAAAACAGGCGGCAGTTCGCGAAGTGCTGTTGCAGTTCGATTTGCAGCCGGCCTGACATATCCAGCATGCCGGCCCCGCCAGCGCTGATGTCGGTTACGGTGAGCTGGTGCGGTAACCCTCCCTGCGGGTCGGGTATCTCGCAACGTGGCCCATTAATCTTTGGCGTCTGGACACGAAAGAATTCGCGGCGCTGCATACGATACATATTATCGGGGATCGGGGTGGCGATGGCGGGCAGGCCCTTGAAACGCGCACTTTGTAATTTTTCACAACTAAAGCGAATCGATACGCCGTTGTGCCGGGTGGTGCAGACCAGGCGACCCGAGGCGATGGCTTTTTTGGTGATAGCATCGTCCGGGCCGTAGTCGAGAACCAGCAGACCACGCTCATCAATCACTCCCAGTACTGCCGTGAGCAGGTATTGTTTGCCGTTATTGAAATAGGCGGAGATGATATCGGGTTGACGTGCCAGGCTGACCAGCTGAGAGCGGATTTCAGCACTATTACGCAGCATAAATCGCTCCGCCTCGTCGAGGTCGGAGAGCGATGACTGTTGAGCATTAGCGTAATCTGGCATTGAACCGTTAACTTCCAGCGGTGGGTTTTTTATGTGGCCAGTTTACAGTTTGACGCATGCAAACTTCAACAGCTTGTCGGGGCGGCGGCTGCCTCAGCCGCTTATGGAGTGGCACTGCAACAATCTCTGTAGCTTGTATTCTTCATTGTCACTCCACATCTCCGGGGTAAAGCGCACCACACGGTTTCTTCCTTGCTGCCTGGCCTGGTTGAGGGCACATCGGCAAATTGGATCGCCAGGAATCACAGACTTTATGTCCTTTTTATAATAGTGGTTATAGGGGTGTTGCAGTACTAATGATAATTTTCTGTAATACTGAAGAGATTAGTTAACATCTCGCTAAGGGAAACTTCCTGTGTCACAACTTGAAAGTTCGCTGTTAACAGCACTTCTGCAAGGTA
>JBFFJV010000091.1:0-8503 GCA_041555695.1 Thiohalomonadaceae bacterium
CAGGTGCTCGGCGTTGGCCGGGCTCTTCAGCAGGTAGACGGTTTCCATCAGGCTGTTGTAGTAGTCGAGGGACATCACTACCGCATCCTCACTGTCCCGGCGCGTGATCACCGTACAGTCCGCATCATTAACCACCTGATCTAAAACGGATTTAAGGCCATTTCTGGCGTCGGTGAAGGATACGATACGCATTTGAAACCTCTACATGTACTGGTTATTGCACAAGTATAGATAAGGTATTCCTTGTGTACAAGTTATTAAACATGTCAGTCATTCTCAAGCAAGAATTTATAGATCGCATTCTTCTTCTCCCCACTAATCTTCGCTGCCAGCGCAGCGGCCTGCTTCACCGACAGTTCTTCGGCCAGCAGGGTGGCGATACGCTGCGTCTCCCCATCCAGCCCCTCGTCCTCCTTCGCCGGGGCACCTTCGACCAGCAGCACGAACTCCCCCTTGCGCTGGTTGGCATCGTTCGCGACCCACTCGGCCAGCTCGCCCAGGGTGGCGTGGCGGATTGTCTCGAAGGTCTTGGTCAGTTCGCGTGCGAGGGTGGCGGGGCGAGCCGTTCCCAAAATCGCGGCCATGTCGCTAAGGCTCTCTTCGATGCGGTGGGGGCTTTCGTAAAAGGCGAGGGTACGGGGCTCATCGGCCAGTGCCTGCAATACCTTGCAGCGGGCGCCCGATTTATGCGGCAGAAAGCCCTCGAAACAGAAACGATCAGTGGCAAGGCCGCTGGCGGAGAGGGCGGCGATGAGGGCGCTGGGGCCGGGTAGCGGCACCACCTTGATCCCGGCGGCGTGGGCCTGGCGTACCAAAAAATAGCCGGGGTCGCTGATCAGCGGGGTACCGGCATCGGAGATCAGGGCCACAGACTCCCCCTGCTGCAGATAGCCCAGTACCTGCTCCGCCTTGTGCCGTTCGTTGTGCTCATGCAGCGCAAACATCGGTGTACCAATGGCGAAATGGCGCAGCAACGAGGCGCTGTGGCGCGTATCCTCGGCGGCGATGCGATCCACCTTTTGCAGCACCTCCAGGGCCCGCGCCGAGATGTCCCCAAGGTTGCCGATGGGTGTCGCCACTATATAAAGTATACCCGCTTCGATTGACACGCACTCACCCCGTCAAGATACTGTGTGGTTTACACTGCAACTTCATAAATTAAAGAAATCTATCTTACAGCAATCAATATGCAAAAGACCTTAACTCTACTCGCCGCACTGCTAATGCTCCTGCTCGCAGGTTGTGGTGAACAACCTGTCCGCCCGGATGAACAGCCAGGCCAGGATAAATCCACCCTCGCAGCACAGGCAATGGCGAACGAGGAGTACCTCCAGGCGGCCCACCTCTATAGCAAGCTGGCCGAAGAAACACCGGTTCCAGAGCAGTATGAGTACCGCTACCTCTCGGCCGAGGCGATGTTCCGCGCCGGCCTGCCGCAACAGGCAAGCCAGACCTTAGAAGAACTGCCGCCAAGTATGCTCACGCTCGAGCTGCTATTGAAACGCCAGTTACTCGCCGCCGAGATCCCGCTTCGACGCGACCCTGATCTCACCCTGAGCCTGTTACTGCAGCCAGCGGTAAACGACAGCCTGTTGCCGGAGGAGAATGGGCTGTTTGCCCAGTACCACCTGCTGCGGGCCCGCGCCTTCGCCCGCCTCGGCAACCACCTGGAGACCGCGCGTGAATATATCCTGCGCGAGTTCTACCTCATCGAACAGCCACAGATCGAGGCCAACCAGCTGGCGATCTGGCAATCGCTCTCCCTGCTCACAGCAGAAGCCCTGGAGCAACTGCGTATCCAGCCGCCACCTGATGCCCTCAGCGGCTGGATGGAGTTGGTCGCCATCGCCAAGGATTACAGCCTCAGCCCGGCCGCCGTCGGCCAAAAGATAGCCGAGTGGCAAAGCCGCTATATGTCCCACCCTGCCAGTGAGCAGGTACTCACTCTGCTGTTTGAGCGCAGCCAGGAACTGGCATCACGGCCTGCCAACATTGCACTGCTGCTGCCATTGTCGGGACGCTACGCCAAGGCCGGAGCTGCGATTCAGGACGGCATTCTTGCCGCCTACTACAGTGATCCGCAGCGCCACAGCATCACCCTGCGCAGCTATGACATTGGTGAACAGGCAGATCAGATCACCCGCATCTACCAGCAGGCGGTGAATGAGGGTGCCGAATTTATCATCGGGCCGCTGGACAAGACCGCTGTCGCCACCCTGGCGATGGAGGAATCGCTGCCGGTACCCACCCTTGCTCTCAACTACGCCCAGCAGGCCGTCAACGACAAATTATTCCAGTTTAGTCTGGCTCCGGAAGATGAAGCACGCGAAGTCGCCGAACGTGCCTGGCTTGAGGGCTACACACAGGCCGGCATTCTGGTGCCGAACAACGCCCTGGGAGAACGCCTCAACCTCGCCTTTAGCGAGCGCTGGCAGGAGCTGGGTGGACTAGTGGTCTCCGAGAGCCGCTATCAGGATGATAAGAATGACTTCGCCACCCCGATCAAGGCACTGCTCAACATCAGTGACAGTGAGCGCCGCCAACGCCGGGTACGTCAACTTCTGGGGGATAGAGTCGAGTTCATCCCGCGCCGCCGCCAGGATATCGACTTCGTATTCCTTGCCGCCAACCCGCGTCAGGCCCGTACGATCCGCCCGCAGATGAAGTTCCACCACGCCGCTGACGTGCCACTGCTGGCCACCTCCCACCTTTACGATGGCAAGAACAATCGTGCTCAGGATCGCGACATGGACGATATTCTGTTCTGTGATATGCCCTGGACCCTTAACGCCCCCAGCGCTCAGCAGGAGCTTAAACAGCTGAACGCGGATGCCTTCAAGCCGCACCGTGGCCAGCTGCAACGGCTACTGGCGATGGGCATTGATGCCTATCAGCTGGTACCGCTGCTGCCGGTGCTGGAGAGTCACCCCTATGAGCGCTACCGCGGCGAGACCGGCAACCTGCGCGTAACCGAGGGGCGGCGCATCGGCCGCCGACTGCAGTGGGCACGCTTTGAGCGCGGTATCGCTAACCTGGAAAAAGAGACCTTCACGGATGATGAGACTGTTTGGAAAAACCAGCCGTGAACAGGGCGATGCTGCGGAACAGCAGGCGAGGCGTTACCTTGAGGGGCGCGGGTTGCGATGCGTGGCACACAACGTCCACGGACGCTTTGGCGAGCTCGACCTCATTATGCTTGATGGTGAGTACCTGGTATTTGTCGAGGTACGCTACCGGCGCTCTTCACGCTTTGGCGGTGCCGTCGCCAGCATCGATGCGAAAAAACAGCGCAAACTCATCGCCACGGCCCAGGGCTACCTACAACAACACCCCCATGATGGCCCCTGTCGCTTTGACGTGGTCGCCCTCGACAGCAGTCCGAATGGGGTAGAATGGCTGCAAAATGCCATTGAACTGAGCGAGTAAGATGCAGGAAAGAATAAAAGAACAATTTGAACAGAGTGCCCAACTCAAGCTGCAGGTAATGGAGACATTGGCCCCGGCCATCGCCACTGCCGCCGAACTGATGGGCAGCCAGCTGTTGCAGGAGCGCAAGATTTTAAGCTGTGGCAACGGCGGCTCGGCGGGTGACTCGCAGCACTTCTCATCAGAGATGCTCAACCGCTTCGAGCGCGAGCGCCCCGGCCTACCGGCCATGGCGCTGACTACCGATACCTCCACCATTACCTCCATCGCCAACGACTATCACTACGATGAGATCTTCGCCAAGCAGGTACGGGCACTGGGGCAGACCGGTGACATCCTGCTCGCCATCTCCACCAGCGGCAACTCCAGCAATGTGGTGCAGGCGATGAAGGCGGCGCATGACCGCGGCATGTTAGTCGTTGCTCTCACCGGCAAGGAGGGGGGCGAGATGGCCCTCAACCTGGCGGAGGGGGATATAGAGATACGCGTTCCCTCCTCCTCCACCGCACGGGTACAGGAGGTCCACCTGCTGGTGATCCACTGCCTCTGCGATGCCATCGATCGCATGCTATTCGGCGAAGAGGTTTAAACCGATGACACGCAAGCTCATACCACTACTGCTCTTATCCACCCTGCTCGGCGGCTGCGCCGCACCGGTGGTCATCGGCCTGAGTGGCGTCGCCGCCGGCATGGCCGTTGCCAACGATCGCCGCACCGCAGGAATGATGCTGGATGATGAGCGTATTGAACTGAACACCATGGACATCGTCACCCGCGACCCGCTACTGCGGGACAACGCCCATATCAACGCCACCAGCTACAACGGTCAGCTGCTGCTCACCGGCGAAGTGCCGGATCAACAGAGCAGTGAGCAGCTGGCCGCACAGGCAGCACGCCTGTCACGGGTCAGTGTCGTCAAGAACCAGCTCACTGTTGGCCCGGTCAGCGACTCGGCCACCCGCACCGCCGATACCGGCCTCACCAGCCGCATCAAATCGCGCATGATATCGGGACTGGGAGCTGGGCTGGCACAACAGGTCAAAGTGGTCAGCGAGAGCGGCACCGTCTATCTAATGGGACTGGTGAGCCATGATGAGGCGGCACAGGCGGTCAGTGTTGTAAGCCGCACCCCGGGAGTACAGCGCATCGTCAAGGTCTTCGAGTACCAGCAGTAAAAGTCTTGTCCCGTTCTCAACTGCCAGAGTCCTTTCTCACCGCCCTGAAACAGCAGTTCAGCGATCACGAGCTGCTGCTTGAAGAGGCCGATCGCTTCACTTATGGCTACGACAATAGCCGCCAGCAGGCAACACCCTCACTGGTTGCACTCCCCTCATCGCAACAGCAGGTCCAGCACCTGCTCAGTCTCTGTCACCAGCACCGTATCCCGCTGGTCGCACGCGGCAGTGGTACCGGCACTGCCGGCGCGGCAGTGCCGCTAAAAGGTGCGGTGACACTCTCCACTGAACGCCTCAACCAGATCCTGCGCCTCGACCCCGACAACCGGGCCATGGTGGTGCAGCCCGGCGTAACCAACGCACAGGTACAGCAGGCCGCCGCCGAACACGGCTTCTTCTGGCCGCCCGACCCCACCAGCACCGCGGTCTGCACCATTGGTGGTAATCTCGCCTGTAACGCCGCCGGTCCCCACGCCGTCAAATACGGCACCCCGCGCGACAATGTGCTGGGGCTCAAAGCGGTCATCGCCGATGGAAGATTACTGACAACCGGCAGCTACACCACCAAGGGTGTCGTCGGCTACGACCTGACAAGATTACTGATCGGCTCCGAAGGCACCCTCGCCGTGATCACCGAGGCCACCCTCAAGCTCACCCCATTGCCGCAAAAACGCATTACCCTGCGCGCCCTCTATGCGGACATGAGTAGCGCCGCAAAGGCCGTCTCCGCCATTATGGCGCAGCCGGTTACCCCCTCCACACTGGAATTCATGGACGGGCAGGCACTTAGCATGATCCGCAAAGCCCAGCAGACCGACCTGCCAGAGCAGGCACAGGCACTGTTGATGATCGAGATCGACGGCTCAGCCGCCAGCATTGAACAGGATGCAAAGCAGGTGGCCGACAGCGCCGAAACTGCTGGCTGCCTTGAAGTCATGGTCGCCGACACCGAGCAAAAGGTCAGCGCCCTGTGGGCACTGCGCAAGGCACTCTCCCCCACCCTGCGTACCGTCGCGCCGAAGAAGATCAACGAGGATGTCGTGGTGCCGGTCTCGCGCATTCCTGCACTCATCGACGGCCTGCAACAGCTCGGTGAACAACACGCCATCACCATCGTGAATTTTGGACACGCCGGTAACGGTAATATTCACGTTAATCTTCTCGTGAATCCCGACGACCCAGCAGAGATGCAACGCGCCGATGCCTGCCTCGCCGAGGTGTTTGCGCTGGTATTAGAGCTAGAAGGAACACTTTCCGGTGAGCATGGTATCGGCATGGTGAAACGTGATTTTGTGCAACTTGAAATTGATCCCGTCACACTGGAATTGATGCAGAAGATCAAGCAGCAGTTTGATCCGGAAGGGATCCTCAATCCAGGAAAGAAGCTCCCAGGGATCTAGTTTCTCGAGTTATAACAGTTCACCGTGTCATTGCGAGCAAAGCGAAGCAAACTAAAAACTCACGCCCAGAGATTGCTTCGTCGCTATCGCTTCTCGCAATGACAGCATTTCGTTTCACCAGATACAGTCTCACTCACGGAGAGAGGCGAACTAAGGAAGGGACATGATAGAAATCATCCAGGCAGACATCACCACATTAGATGTCGACGCCATCGTCAACGCCGCCAACAACTCCCTGCTTGGCGGAGGCGGTGTCGATGGTGCCATCCACCGCGCCGCCGGGCCTGAACTATTAGAGGCCTGTCGTTTGCTCGGTGGTTGTAAAACCGGTGACGCCAGGATAACCCCCGGCTTCAAGCTTCCTGCCCGTTTTGTCATTCATACTGTTGGCCCCGTCTATCATGATGCCGAGACCGATGCCGCGCTGCTGGCCTCCGCATACCAACGTAGTTTTGAGGTGGCGCTGGAGAATGGGGTTAAAAGCATCGCCTTTCCGGCTATATCAACCGGGGTGTATGGTTATCCCAAGGATGAGGCTGCTCTGATTGCGTTGGGTGTGATGCGGGAGTTTGAGGGGAGGTTTGAGAGGGTGATTGCATGTCTGCATAGCAAAGAGGATGAAGATCTCTATGCATCAATGCTTACGCAAGGATAGCGCTAAAACAAACCCACACCATCCCCTTTTCAGGAACAGGTGGAGTTACCAAAAATTACTAATCATTAGCGACAATTTAGCCGCCATCCCATTGTTCGCCCCCCTCTACATAATGGGTGTGAGAGGGAAATCCTGAGAGGGCGTCCCAATCCCAATGACTCACTCCACCCAACAACGTTGGAGTCTATTCTTTTTAATATCCTTATAGAACAAGGCTAGTCTATTCGTCATTGGCATCCATACCAGTTCCGCACCGCCCGCCTCCTTCGAGATGAATTTCGTTTCATGCAAACTAGTGTCATACACGGTTAGATACGAACCTCGATCACGGCCAATCTTATCGAGTATGTGCAAGTACAATGCAGTGTCACTAGAGGTAATCCGCAAATGCTGTGGACGGAATGGTAAAGAGTCATACACTGCTAACTCATTCATCTCCTGATGCTGTCCAGTGGATTCCCAGATTTCGAGTCGATGGCCTCCGATCCCGAAAACGACCAGATTATTGGTGAGTGGATGAATACCCGCAGCTAACTCACGCGTGAAGCTGAAGAGTTCATTAACCGGGGTCAGCCTTAATAACGATGAACTATCAATTTTACCTTCACCGTTAAGCCCGACCTCATACAAAGCACACTGGCCAGCCCCCTGACATGCGGCAAAGATAATATATCCATCAGCCGCCGGATGAAATGCTGGGGTGCCGACGATGTCATATCCCTCAAGAGCAAGCTCCGCTGGTAGATCTGTCATAACATCTTCCGCAACACCACCTACTTTTACACCTGACAAATCTATTCCATCGGCGTCTGTAATGAACTCACAGTGTGTTTGGAGTCCTATTGGCACCGTGCCGCAAGGGTAGGCTCCGACCTCAGTTCCCGGAAGTGCTGGCGGCTCCTCTCCAGAGAATGGGACCCCATTTACATCAAATCCCCATTGACCAGCTATCCGCCAGTTAGCGTGAACGCCTTCAGGTCCCGCATAAAGAGCTCCAAGTCCACGATCACTGTGGTACATAAATTCCGGTCCATTGATCCTGTTGAGACCAACGTGTTTGCTGGCAACTGTTGTGGAAGTGCCTTGATACTCGCCGGTGGTTCCATCCATATCGTACACAATCACTGGCACACCACTGGTATTCTCACCGTCATTTGAAATCAACAGCAAGCTAGCTGCATCCTCCGGGTCAGTAATAACCTCAAAATCACCAAGAGGCATTGGTCTCATTACAGAGTCACATGTAGTGGCAGTTGTAGTTGCAGTCGTACTGTCATTATTTTTTTTTGCCACGACGCTATATGATGTAATTGCAATAACGCTCACTGCTACATAAAGAAACAATTTGTTCATCTTCTACTCCCATCCTTAATAGCATTCGTAAAATCCCTTTATTTCCTTGCTATATCTACATTTTCACTGCCTGACTTCAACCGTATCAACAGTCTCAGATGGAGCAGCCGATTCCTGTAAGCTAATCTTACTATTGCCGTTTGTATCACTTACTCCGTTGACATCACTCATTAACACACCTACAAATGTTCTCAGAAAAACATTGGCGCCAAGTAAATATCAATAGGGCTGAGACGATACTTCTTCTCGATACTTTCCTTATATCGATCGCAATAAACACTGTGGATCCGTATTATTTTTCACCTAAAAAAACACGGCTGTCACTATACAGTGGCAACCTTCTTACCAGTGTATGAGAGGGTCATCAATTAAAATGCAGAAATACCACAATTCAACATAGCTCTTAGTCCGCACAAAATATATAGGTTAAGAATCAGCAAGAATCAAGCAAGCTCCCTATCACGCTAACGACACAACATGCGCCAAACGGTGAC
>JBFFJV010000092.1:0-8500 GCA_041555695.1 Thiohalomonadaceae bacterium
AGTAGCCCCCCCTCGCCGCGGATCGCCTCGGTCACCAGGAACGACTTGGCCTTGGGGTGGTAGAGGCAGGTGGGGTGGAACTGGTTGAATTCCATGTTGGCGACACGGCAACCGGCGCGCCACGCCATGGCGATGCCGTCGCCGGTGGAGAGATCGGGGTTGCTGGTGTAGAGGTAGGTTTTACTCGCCCCGCCGGTCGCCAGCACCACGAAGCGGGCACGGTAGACCTCGACGTGGTCGGTGTTGCGATTAAAAACGTAGGCACCCAGTACGCGATTTTTATCGCTGCCCAGCTTGGCACCGGTAATCAGGTCAATGGCTAGACGGTGCTCATGCAGGGTGATGTTGGGGTGGGCCTGAGCCTGTTGTAGCAGGGTGGTTTCCACCGCCTTGCCGGTGGCGTCGGCAGCGTGGATCACGCGGCGGTGGCTGTGCCCCCCTTCGCGGGTGAGGTGGTAGCCGCCCAGCCCATCCTCGTGGCGTTCGCGGGTGAATTTCACTCCATGGGCGATCAGGGCCTGGATCGCGGCCGGGGCCTGTTCGGCTACAAACTGCACGACGCCGGGATCACACAACCCTGCCCCGGCACGCAGGGTGTCCTCCACGTGGGAGTCGATCGAGTCATCCTTGTCCAGTACCGCTGCGATACCGCCCTGGGCGTGTACGGTGCAGCCCTCGGCCATCGGTCCTTTGGCTAACAGGGTGACCTGGGCGCGTTCTGCCAGTTGAAGGGCCAGGGTGAGGCCGGCAGCGCCGCTGCCGATCACCAGTACATCACTGCTGTGTTGGGGTTGCTTATTCACGTGATTCTGAATCTGAGTCTTTAAAGTGTCTTCAAAGCTAGTTAAGCTAAGTGGATGAATTGGAAGCTGGTCTGCAGGTTATCACAGCCATTTTGTCATAGACTAGCGACTATTAAGAATAAAGTCTGCGCTCTGGCGAACTCTTGCGCATACGCCGTGTCATAGTGGTGTATGAATTGATCCGCCGGACCATCAACAAGGGGTAAGCCCGAATGGGCGAACAGAATGTCGACCAGGAACTGGTCAGGCGTGTTCAACAAGGTGACAAGAAGGCATTCGATGTACTGGTGATGAAATATCAGCAGCGCATCGTCAAGCTCATCTCCCGTTATGTAAGGGATCAGGATGAGGTTCTGGATGTTGCGCAGGAGGCCTTTATCAAGGCCTATCGCGCTTTACCGCGGTTTCGTGGTGACAGTGCCTTCTATACCTGGCTCTACCGCATCGCCATCAATACGGCGAAAAACTATCTGGTAGCACAGGGGCGTCGTCCACCGGCTACCGATGTGGATGCGGAGGAGGCGGTGTATGTCGAAGGTGGCGCACGCTTAAGTGATCGCGATACTCCGGAGCAGCTGGTGCAGCGCGATGAGGTCGAGCGGGTGATCTTCGATACCATCGATGGCCTGCCCGAGGAGCTGCGCACTGCCATTACCCTGCGGGAGATGGAAGGCTTGAGCTATGAAGAGATTGCCGAGACCATGGATTGTCCCATTGGCACGGTGCGTTCACGGATCTTCCGGGCTCGTGAGGCGATAGAGATAAAACTGAAACCACTGCTTGAATCGAGGGGCTGACGCTAGCCTGCGTGGAGATACGATGATGAACAATGACAACAGAGAGTGGCTCTCGGCACTGGCCGACGGTGAACTGCAGGGAGATGAGTTGCAGCGCGGCCTCGATGCCCTGCGAAACGACCCTGAGCTACTGGCCAGCTGGAAGAGCTACCATGTGATACGCGATAGCGTCTCCAGCAACCTCAATCACGAGGTGGCACCGCAGCTGCACCTGCGTATCTCAGCCGCACTGGAAAATGAGCCGACTATTCTCGCCCCACAGCGCCGCCCACGTACCTGGCTCAAACAGGTAGCTGGTGTCGCCATTGCCGCTTCAGTGACCGGTGTGGCGATTATCGGAATTCAAACAATGAATGGTGTCGATTCCGCCCCTTCTGCGGTGCCGGTTGCGCAGCAGCAGGAGTATCTGCGTATGGAGCCGACTCAACTTGCCCGGGCTAAAGAGAAGGCGACACAGAACAGTGATGCGCTTAACCCCTATCTGGTGAATCATAACGAATATTCAGCCAACTCAGGCATTCAGGGTGTACTTCCCTATGTGCGTATCGTCGGTCATAAGGCTGGCCAGTAGTATGCAAGTGAGTTTTATCCGCACAGCAGTTATTTCTCTGTTCCTGGCGCTACCTGTAGCGCATGCCGATGAGGATGCCACGGCATGGTTAGAGCGGATGTCGCAGTCAGTCCACACACTTAACTATATAGGCACCTTCGTCTATATGCAGGAGGGCAGGCTGGAGACGATGCAGCTGGTGCATGCGGTTGATGAGGCCGGTGAGCGCGAGCGTTTAGTCTCACTTAGTGGTCCTAGTCGTGAGGTGATTCGCGAGCACGGTCAGGTGACCTGCTACCTCCCGGAAAAGGAGGCGCTGGTAGCCGAGCACCCCGATGTCCCTCCCGGTTTTCCTCTCAATCTGCCTACCCACTGGGAACAGCTGCGTAATATCTATGACTTCAAAGTGCTTAGTCAGTCACGTATGGCAGGACAAACGGCACAGCACATTGCCATCGTACCGCGAGATAAGCTGCGTTATGGCCAGAACTACTGGATCGCCGCCGACAGTGGCCTGCTGTTGCGCACCGAAATCGTGGATGAACACGGTGAGGTGATGGAGCAGCTGGAATTTACCTCGCTTAAGGTGCTGGAGCAGATCCCGCAGCAGATGCTTCAACCCGATGCGGGCAGTATGGCACTGAAGTTCTCAGGTAACAGCCTTGCTGAGGTGAATGCTTCGCAGCCATTGCACTGGCATGTGGCTAGTCTGCCTGCCGGTTTTGAGCTGGAACTGCAGCGCCAACATACCATTAGCGGTGACGGGGTGGCCGTTGAACACCTGATCTTCTCTGATGGGCTGGCCTCGGTCTCGGTCTTTATTGAACCGCGCCGCGACACTGATGAGGCGAGCGCCGGTGCGTCACAGCGGGGCAGTGTGAATGCGTATACCCGCTTGATGCCGCAGCAGCGCGTTACCGTGCTGGGTGAGGTACCGCTGGCTACCGTCAGGCAAATCGGTGAGTCGATCGCACAGCTGGAGCAGTAGGGTGATCGAAGAGAGCGGCTTGGTTGTGGCGACTGAGAATGGTGATGCCTGGGTGGAGACCTCCCGGCGCAGCAGCTGCGGCAGCTGTGAGGCCGGGGGTTGCGGTACCGGGGCGTTGAGTCAGGTGCTGGGACGTAAAAGCCAGCGCCTGCGGGTGAAGAACCCGTTAGGTGCCAAAACCGGCGAGCAGGTTGTACTGGGGATCACCGAGTCAGCCCTGATCCGTGGATCACTGGCGGTCTACCTGGTGCCGTTACTGGCCCTGATGGGCGGTGGCCTGTTTGGCGAGCTGATGGCGCCGCAACTGGCGTTGCCGGGTGAGGGGATGACGATCTTCTTTGCTCTGCTGGCGCTGGCTGTCAGTCTTCTATGGCTGCGTCGATTTAATCGGCGCATTGCCAATGATGAGAATTTCAATGCAGTCATTTTGCGCAGGGAATCTAACCTGGCCGCAGAGACCATTTCCTTTAACGTGAACAAATGAGCGAGCAGGGATAAACATGAGCGTATTAAAACATCTTTATTCAGCAACTCTGGTGGTGCTGCTGGGGTTAGGCATGATGGTGCAAACCGCACAGGCGCGTGAGTTGCCGGAATTTACCCGGCTGGTCGAGACCTACGGTCCGGCGGTGGTGAACATCAGTACCAAGCAGAAGAAGAGTGGTCACAGTGGTTTGCCCAAGGGGCTGCAGATCCCGGATTTCCCCAAGGGGGGACCCTGGGATGATCTGTTCCGCCACTTCTTCGGTCAGGAGGGTGACGGTGGTGAGGATATGCCGGAGCGTGAGGCGCGTTCTCTGGGATCCGGTTTCATCATTGATGAGAACGGCTACATCCTGACAAATAATCACGTGGTAGAGGGGGCCGATGAGGTGATTGTGCGTCTGAGTGACCGGCGTGAATTGATTGCTGAGGTGATTGGTAGTGATCAGCGCAGTGACATTGCACTACTGCGGGTAGAGGCTGAAGACCTTCCTGTGGTGAAACTGGGCAAGAGCCGTGACCTCAAGGTGGCCGAGTGGGTAATGGCGATTGGCTCCCCCTTCGGTTTTGACCACTCTGTCTCGGTGGGGGTTGTGAGCGCGCTGGGGCGCAGCCTGCCGAGCGAAAATTATGTTCCCTTCATTCAGACCGATGTGGCGATTAATCCCGGTAATTCCGGTGGTCCGCTATTTAATCTCGATGGTGAGGTGGTCGGCATCAACTCCCAAATCTATAGTCGTACCGGTGGCTTTATGGGGGTCTCTTTTGCTATTCCCATCGATGTGGTGATGGATGTGGTGGCGCAAATAAAGGAACAGGGTTATGTCAGTCGTGGCTGGCTTGGCGTGCTGATTCAGGATGTTACCCGTGAGCTGGCCGAATCCTTTGGTATGAGCAAGCCCGCCGGTGCCCTGGTTGCCAAAGTGCTGGAAGACTCACCGGCTGGCAAGGCGGGTATTAAGGTGGGTGATGTAATCATCGAATATAACGGTGAGAAGATACACTACTCTTCTGATTTGCCCCCTATGGTGGGTCGTACGCGAGTTGGTAGTGATGCCAAGCTCAAGGTGCTGCGTGACGGCAAGACCCGTAGCATGAAGGTGCGCATTGGTGAACTACCTGCCGAGGATGATCTGGTGGAGGCCAATGCCGAACCGCAGAAGATGAAGGCGGATCGTCTCGGTCTGGCAGTTACCGGTCTGACCGCCGAGCAACGCAAGGCACTTGATATCGCTGAGGGCGGGGTGCTGGTGGAGCAGGTCAAGTCGGGTGCGGCAGCCGAGGCAGGGGTTCAGCGCGGTGATGTTATCGTCAAACTGAACAATCGTGATGTGAGCGATGTGCGCAGCTTCCGCCAGCTGGTGGACGAACTGCCCCCCGGACGCTCGGTACCGGTGCTGGTGATTCGCCGTAGTGGTCCCATCTTCATGGCGCTACGGGTACCGCGGGATTGAGCGAGACGACCACGCTGACCCTTTATCACCGAAGCGGCTGTTCGTTGTGTGAGGAGATGCAGACAGAGCTTTTTGCTGCACGGACACGCTATGGATTTGAGCTGAAACTGGTCGATGTGGATAGCGAATCAGCACTGGTGGCTGAGTATGGACACAAGGTGCCGGTATTGACATCGAGCCGGAAAGTGGAGATCTGTTACTATTTTCTCGACCATACAGCCCTTGAGGACTATTTCTCCAGGGGCTGAGTTCCGGTAGAATCGGGAGTCCTGATGAAATAGCTGATATGCAGGAAGACCGGCGGCCCGTGTGGCAGGTCGGATTCCTGTTTTTTTATTGGCTGGCATCCCGCAATTGAGAGTAATAACAACACCGTGATCGAACAGAGCAAAATCCGTAATTTCTCCATCATCGCGCATATCGATCATGGTAAGTCCACTATTTCCGACCGCTTTATTCAGCACTGCGGTGGCCTTACAGAGCGTGAGATGGCCGCACAGGTGCTCGACTCCATGGACATTGAGCGTGAGCGCGGCATTACCATTAAGGCGCAGAGTGTGACTCTGGAGTACAAGGCACGCGATGGTGAGAGCTACCTGCTCAACTTCATCGATACCCCCGGACACGTCGATTTCTCCTATGAGGTCTCCCGTTCTCTGGCCGCCTGCGAAGGGGCATTGCTGGTGGTGGATGCCTCGCAGGGGGTTGAAGCTCAGACCGTCGCCAACTGCTATACCGCTATTGACCAGGGGCTGGAAGTGGTACCGGTGCTCAATAAAATCGACCTGCCGGCTGCCGAGCCGGAGCGGGTGATCGATGAGATCGAGGAGATCGTCGGCATTGAGGCACACGATGCGGTGCTGGTGAGTGCCAAGAGCGGGATCGGCATTGAAGACCTGCTTGAAGACCTGGTGAAGCGCATTCCGCCGCCGCAGGGGGATCGCGATGCGCCGCTAAAGGCGTTGATCATCGACTCCTGGTTCGATAATTACCTCGGTGTGGTCTCCCTGGTACGGGTAGTCGAGGGGACGCTGAAGAAAAAGCAGAAATTTACCGTGATGTCGACCGGACGCAGCCATCAGGCGGATCGCGTCGGGATTTTCACCCCGAAGTTACACGACACGGAGATGCTACAGGCGGGTGATGTGGGCTTTATCGTCGCCGCGATTAAGGATATTGATGGTGCCCCGGTAGGTGATACCCTGACCCATACCGATAAGCCGGCCAGTGAACCGCTGCCGGGATTTGCCCAGGTGCAACCACGGGTATTTGCCGGATTGTTCCCGGTAAGCAGCGATGATTATGAGAATCTGCGTGAGGCGTTGTCCAAATTGCGTCTTAATGACGCCTCGCTGTTCTACGAGCCGGAAACCTCCCAGGCACTGGGTTTTGGTTTTCGTTGTGGCTTCCTCGGCATGTTGCACATGGAGATCATCCAGGAGCGGCTGGAGCGTGAATACAATATCGATCTCATTACCACCGCACCGACCGTTATTTATGAGGTGATCACCACCAAGGGTGAGACCCTGATGGTGGATAACCCGGCCAAACTGCCGCCGGTTAACACCATTGATGAGATCCGCGAACCCATCATCACCGCCAATATCCTGGTGCCACAGGAATATGTCGGAAATGTGATGACCCTGTGCGTCGATAAACGCGGGGTGCAGAAGAACATGCAGTATATGGGCAAGCAGGTCTCGCTCACCTATGAGCTGCCGATGAACGAGGTGGTGCTGGACTTTTTTGATCGCCTCAAATCGGTAAGCCGTGGTTTTGCTTCTCTGGATTACCACTTCAATCGTTTCCAGGTCGCTAACCTGGTTAAGCTCGATATTATGATTAATGGTGAGCTGGTTGATGCGCTGGCTGTAATCGTACATCGCGATAACGCCCAGTCACGCGGACGTGAGCTGGCCGAGAAGATGAAAGAGTTGATTCCGCGCCAGATGTTCGATGTGGCGATTCAGGCCTCCATTGGTACGCAGATTATTGCGCGTACTAACGTCAAGGCATTGCGCAAGAACGTCACCGCAAAGTGTTATGGCGGTGATGTTAGTCGTAAGCGTAAGCTGCTGGAAAAACAGAAGGCGGGTAAGAAAAGAATGAAGCAAGTGGGCTCGGTGGAGATCCCGCAAGAGGCCTTCTTTGCCGTATTACATGTAGGAAAGGATAATAAATGAGTTTCGATTTTCCATTATTGCTGGTGTTACTGACATTGGCGACCGGTGTGATCTGGGCACTGGATGCCCTGATCTGGGCACCTAAGCGGCGCCTTAAACTTGAAGCACTAAAACGTGGTGGTGAGAGCAACGAGGAAGTGCTGGATAAAGCTGTGAGAGAACCTTCGCTGATTGAGATGTCGCGCTCCTTCTTTCCTATTATCCTTATTGTGCTAGTGGTGCGTTCGTTTATCGTCGAACCCTTTCGTATCCCTTCAGGATCGATGATGCCGACTTTGTTGATTGGTGATTTTATTCTGGTCAATAAGTTTGCCTACGGGGTACGTTTGCCGGTACTCAATACCAAGTTTCTCGATACCGGCAGCCCGCAACGGGGCGATATCGCGGTATTTCGTTACCCGGAAAATCCGAAGATCGATTTTATCAAGCGCATCGTCGGTGTGTCGGGTGATCGCATCGCCTATCGCAATAAGGTGCTTTATATAAACGGTGCGCCTGCACCCCAGAAGTATCTGGAGAGTTATGTCGGTACCGGTAGTGGCAATGTAATGACCGGCTCACGCCGCTTACATGAAGAGCTGCAGGGTGTAAACCACGAGATTCTGGTGATGCCAGGACGTAATGTCTTTGGCGGTGATTTTGACTACGTGGTGCCGGATGGGCACTACTTTGCGATGGGGGATAACCGCGACAACAGTCGTGACAGTCGCGCCTGGGGCTTTCTGCCAGAGGAGAATCTGGTGGGTAAGGCCTTTCTTATCTGGATGAACTGGGACTGGCAGCAGGATGGTGTAATTGGCTGGAGTCGTCTCGGTAACGCTATTCAATAACAACGGAAAAATCGAGAGGAATATGATGAAACTACAACACTCACAAAAGGGCGTTACGATGGCGACGCTTGCCTTTTATCTACTACTCCTGGGCTTAGTTGTACATCTCGCGCTGAAACTGTTTCCGGTCTATATGGATGCCTTTAGCATAGAGTCTTCAGTGAAGGGGATGGAGACTGACCGGCAGGAGTTCTCTGGTGCTATGTCAGTGCGGAACACGGTGCTAAAGAGATTTGGTATGAATAATGTTACATCTGTTGTTGCTGAAGACATCATAGTGAAACGCGTGAATCAAGTGTATGAGGTAGATGTGGATTATGAGGTGCGTATACCCTATTTCAAGAACATTGATTTACTGGTTAGTTTTGAAAATCATGCAGAGATACCAATCCGTTGACCTCTGATGTCACTA
>JBFFJV010000093.1:0-8475 GCA_041555695.1 Thiohalomonadaceae bacterium
GAGGCACTGAAGAAGACCCTGACCAAGGTCGCCGGTGGTGAAGTTTCGGACAACTACTGGGATTAAAGAACTCTGGGGGGAGTACTAACTAGAAGCCGTAAAGGCCTAATGAGGAGTCAACTCTGCTACCACAGAGCGACAGGATGTCCCGAATACCTAGCCCTGCACTGCAGGGCTTTTTTATGCCCGGTCATTTATTTGTGGATAGATCATGAAAAATCCGCCCAATTCGGGTAATCTTAGCGGTTTTCCGGCACGAGCTGGGGGGAGTTTAGGCCGATGTCCGATAACTTGTCCTGCTGTGGCTGGTGTTCTTATGTAAGCTACTGAATTAGCAAATATTTCCGTCAGAGGTGCTGGATGTTTAGCAAAGAGATGCATATCGAAGGTTATGATGATGAACTCTGGTCTGCGATGCAGAAAGAGGTGGTTCGCCAGGAGGAGCACATTGAGCTAATCGCCTCCGAGAACTACACCAGCCCCCGGGTGATGGAGGCTCAGGGATCGCAGCTGACCAACAAGTACGCCGAGGGGTACCCCGGTAAGCGTTATTATGGTGGTTGTGAGTATGTCGATGTAGCTGAGCAACTGGCTATTGACCGTGTTAAGGAGCTGTTTGGCGCAGACTATGCGAATGTGCAGCCGCACTCCGGTTCTCAGGCCAATGCTGCCGTCTATATGGCACTGATTCAGCCCGGCGATACCATTCTTGGAATGTCTCTGGCCCACGGTGGTCACCTGACCCACGGTGCCAAGCCCAATTTCTCCGGTAAAATCTACAACGCCATTCAGTATGGCCTCAACCCTGAGACCGGTGAGATCGACTACGATGAGGTTGAACGCCTTGCCGATGAGCATCAGCCGAAGATGATTGTCGCCGGTTTCTCCGCCTACTCCCGCGTGGTGGACTGGCAGCGTTTTCGTGATATTGCCGATAAGGTCGGTGCCTACCTGTTCGTCGATATGGCCCACGTGGCCGGTCTGATCGCCGCGGGAGTCTACCCCAGCCCGGTTGGTATTGCCGATGTGACGACCTCCACCACCCACAAGACCCTGCGTGGGCCTCGCGGTGGCATTATTCTCGCCAGGTCGAATCCTGAGATCGAGAAGAAGCTCAACTCGCTGGTCTTCCCCGGTACACAGGGTGGCCCGCTGATGCACGTCATTGCTGGTAAGGCGGTGGCCTTTAAGGAGGCGCTGGATCCTTCCTTTAAGGTGTATCAGACGCAGGTAGTAAAGAACGCCCAGGCGATGGCCAGTGTTTTCATCGAGCGTGGCTACGATGTTGTCTCCGGCGGTACCGACAACCACCTGTTCCTGGTCAGTTTCATCGAGGCGGGCCTCACCGGTAAGGAAGTGGATGGCTGGCTGGGTGATGCAAACATCACAATTAACATGAACTCGGTACCCAATGACCCGCAGTCGCCCTTCGTGACGTCCGGTATTCGCGTGGGTACGCCTGCGATCACCACACGAGGTTTTAATGACGAGGATGCCAGCGCTCTGGCAGGCTGGATGTGTGACATCATCGATAGCAAGGGTGATGGCAAAATGATTGAAGAGGTCAAAAGCATGGTGCTGGAGGTGTGTAAGCGCCTGCCGGTCTATAGCTGATAGGCACCGGGCGGTGTGACTCTGCTGAGTTCACCGCTGCTTAGTCGCTATGCGCTGTCCCTTCTGTAGTGAACCCGATACCAAGGTGATCGATTCGCGCCTCGCCAACGAGGGCGATTCGGTGCGTCGCCGGCGTGAGTGTTTGACCTGCGGTGAGCGCTTTACCACCTTTGAAACTGCCGAGTTGGTGATGCCGCGTATTGTTAAACGCGACGGTACCAGGGTTCCCTTTGATGAGGAGAAACTGCGCTCAGGTATCATGCGGGCACTGGAGAAGCGCCCTGTTCAGGTCGAGGCGATTGAGGCGGCGATTCATCGTATTATGCACAAGCTACGTGCCACCGGTGACCGTGAGGTGAAGGCCGGCCGTCTGGGTGAGTGGGTGATGGATGAGCTGCGTGAACTGGATGAGGTGGCCTATGTACGCTTTGCCTCCGTTTACCGCAGTTTCCAGGACGTGAACGCTTTTCGTGAGGAGATCGAGCGCTTGCAGAGTGAGCCCTCCGCCGAGGTGAAGAAGAGTCAACTTTCGCTGCTCGATAGTCTGGCGAAAAAGAAAGAAAAGAAATAGAGCCTTATGAGTGAATTTACACAACACGATATTGAGTTTATGCGCCGAGCCCTTTTTCTGGCAGAGAAGGGGCTGAACACCACTGAACCTAACCCCCGTGTTGGTTGTGTGGTGGTGAATGATGGTGAGATTGTCGGTGAGGGCTGGCATGCACTGGCAGGTGGTCCGCATGCGGAGATCGTTGCACTGCAACAGGCCGCAGAAAAGGCAAAAGGTGCCACGGCCTATGTCACGCTGGAGCCCTGCTGTCATCACGGAAAGACCCCACCCTGTAGTGAGGCGCTGATAGAGGCGGGCGTGGCACGAGTGATCGTGGCGATGGAGGATCCCAACCCGCTGGTGGCAGGACAGGGGCTGACACAGTTGCAGCAGGCAGGTATTGAGATAGCCCGTGGTCTGTTGCAGCCACAGGCCGAGGCATTGAATCCGGGTTTTGTGCAGCGCATGCGCATTGGTCGTCCCTATATCCGCTGCAAGCTGGCAATGAGTCTGGATGGCCGCACTGCCATGGCCTCTGGTGAGAGTCAGTGGATCACCGGGCCCGGTGCACGTGAAGATGTGCATCGTTTGCGCGCACGCAGCTCGGCGATAATGAGCGGTATTGGTACCATTCTCGCCGATGATCCCTCGCTTACCGTGCGTCTGGATGGAGAAGATAGTGTGCGTCAGCCGTTGCGCATTATTCTCGACCCGCATCTCAGCACACCAGAGAATGCCCGTTTCCTGCAACAGCCGGGTGAGTCACTCATCGTTACCGCCTGTGCCGAAGATGCGGTACAGCAACGACTACGTGAGGCCGGTGCCGAGGTGCTCTGCCTGCCCAACGGCAACGATGCTGTCGATTTGGTTGCGCTGATGTCTTATCTGGCTGAGCGTGAGGTAAATGAGATCCTGATGGAGACAGGGGCCATTCTCAGCGGAGCGGTATTGCGAGCCGGCATTATCGATGAGCTGATCGTTTACATGGCGCCGAAACTGATGGGAGACAATGCACGTGGTCTGTTCCATACTCCCGGTCTTGAACTGCTGGCCGATGCGGTAGAGCTTGATATTCAGGATATACGCGCCGTGGGTGATGACTGGCGTATTAACGCGAAGATTAAAGAGGTGACGGGCTAAACGGCTCGTCTCGTTATGTTTACAGGTATTGTTGAGGCGGTCGGTACGGTCAGCTCGCTGGAGAGCCGCAGTGGTGATATGCGGGTTAGCATACGCAGCGGACAGCTGGGCCTGTCTGATGTAAAGCTGGGTGACAGCATTGCGGTGAATGGCATTTGTCTTACTGCTGTGGCCCTGCCCGGTGATGGTTTTGTGGCTGATGTCTCGGCTGAGACGCTACGCCGTAGCGCCTTTGTTAACCTGAAGCTCGGCAGCCGGGTCAATCTGGAGAAGGCGCTGACCCCCACCACCCGACTCGGCGGTCATATGGTCAGTGGCCATGTGGACGGGGTGGGTGAGCTGGTTTCGCTGCACAATGACGGACGCTCAGTGCAGATGCGCATTCAGGCACCGGCAGAGCTGGCAAAGTACATTGCCGAGAAGGGCTCGATAACCGTCGATGGGGTCAGCCTTACGGTCAACGCGGTGGATGGGACACTGTTTGATCTGAATATCGTCCCCCACACCATGCAGGAGACAACGCTGGTCGACTTTGGCGTCGGGCAGCGCATTAATTTGGAAGTGGATCTGATCGCCCGATATCTTGAGCGCCTGTTACTTGGTGACAGGGCGGCGCAGGGTAAAGGCGACGGCATTACCATGGCCTTCCTGGCCGAGCACGGATTTATGAAATAGGGGTGCGAAAGCGCACCACAAACTGGAAACGAATATGGCTTTAAACAGCATCGAAGAGATTATCGAAGATATCCGTCTGGGCAAGATGGTGATCCTGATGGATGACGAGGATCGTGAAAATGAGGGCGACCTGATTATCGCCTCATCGATGATTCGTCCTGAGGACATCAACTTCATGGCCCGTTATGGTCGGGGTCTCATCTGCATGACACTCACCCGTGAGCGTTGTAAGCAGCTGCGGTTACCGCTAATGGTGAAGGACAACACGGATGCTCACGGCACCAACTTCACCGTGTCAATTGAAGCGGCCGAGGGCGTGACCACCGGTATCTCTGCCTATGACCGGGCGATGACGGTGCGCGCCGCCATTGCCCCCAATGCCTCTGCCGAGGATATCGTGCAACCGGGTCATATCTTCCCCTTGATGGCGCAGCCCGGTGGGGTGCTGACACGCGCCGGTCATACCGAGGCAGGTTGCGACCTGGCACGTCTTGCCGGTCTGGAGCCGTCGTCAGTTATCGTCGAGATCCTCAATGAGGATGGCACCATGGCGCGCCGTCCCGATCTGGAGGTATTCGCTGCGGAACATGACATCAAGATTGGTACTGTCGCCGACCTGATTCACTACCGTTTGCAGAATGAGCCGACAGTGGAGCGTGTCTCCGAGTGCGTAATGCCCACCGAGCACGGCGAGTTCAAACTGGTGGCCTACAAAGACCTGCTGGCCCATGAGGTGCATCTGGCCCTGGTGAAGGGGGAGTTGAACCCGGATAAACCGGCAATGGTTCGGGTGCATCTGCAAAATACCCTGTGTGACCTGTTCGACAACCAGCGCGATTGTGGCTGGCCGTTACGCGATGCGATGCGCCGTATCGCCGAGGATGGCGAAGGGGTAGTGATCGTACTGCGTCAGCAGGAAGATGCCGACAAACTAATGCGTCACATTAAAGACTATGAGATGCAGGACAAGGGTATCCCTGTCCCTGAAAAGGATAAGAGCGATGACCTGCGAACCTATGGCATTGGTGCCCAGATCCTGATTGACCTCGGGGTGAAGAAGATGAAGGTAATGAGTGCGCCGAAGAAGATGCATGCGTTGTCAGGTTTTGAGCTGGAAGTTGTAGAATACATAGAACAGTAGTTTGCGACGAGTCACGTCGAATAGCATATAAAGATAGGAAGTGAGCAATGTCTGAGATCAAAAACTATGAAGGCAATCTGATTCTGGATGGCAAGAAATTCGGCATCGTAGTCGGTCGCTTTAACGCCTTTGTTGTCGAGAGCCTGGTTGAGGGTGCTATCGATACGCTGAAACGTCACGGTGCCAAGGATACAGAGATCGAGGTGTTCCGCGTTCCCGGTGCCTATGAGATCCCGTTGATGGCCCAGCGCATGGCGAAGTGCGGCAAGTACGATGCCATTATCGCTCTGGGCGCGGTGATCCGCGGCGGTACCCCTCACTTTGACTATGTTGCCGGTGAGTGCAGCAAGGGGCTGGCACAGGTAATGCTGCAGTTTGATCTGCCCGTTGCCAACGGCGTACTGACTACCGATAGCATCGAGCAGACTATCGAGCGCGCCGGTACCAAGATGGGCAACAAGGGCCACGAGGCGGCGATGTCGGCTATCGAAATGGTCAACCTGCTGCCGCAGCTCTCTTAAGTGGCGGAACATCCTGTCGTGACAAAATTGATTCAATTGAGGACTAAACAATGAGCCGTGCCCGTAGCCTGGCGCGTGAGCGTGCCATGCAGGCCCTCTATCAGTGGCAGATGACAGGACAGAATCTGACCGATATCGAGCAGCAGTTTCTCGACGAACAAGATATGAAGAACGTCGATAAGAGCTATTTTAAGGAGTTGCTGCACGAGGTACCGAAACGGATCGATGAGTTCGATATACTGAGCAAAGAGTTGCTGAGTCGTCCCATTGAGCAGGTCGATCCGGTAGAGCGGGCGATTTTACGTATCGGCCTCTATGAGCTGCAACAGCGTCTCGACATACCCTATCGTGTGGTGATCAACGAGGCGGTGGAGCTGGCCAAGAGCTTTGGTGCCGAGCAGGGCCATAAGTTCGTTAATGGCACCCTTGATAAGGCTGCGAAGAGCCTGCGCGAGGTTGAAGTGAAGGCTGCGCGCAGGGGGCGGTAGAGTCATTCGACTTTTTAGTCACAGAGGGCATAGAGGTTTTACTTCAGTGGCTCCGGTGCTCTTTGTGGCAAAGGCTTTTTTCACAGAGCAGCTGGTCGGTGTTAGCTAATGTCCCTTTCTGAATTCCGACTCATTGAATCTTACTTTGAACAGCGTCGCCTCGGTCGTGAGGATGTAGCGTTGGGCATTGGTGATGATGCAGCATTGCTGCGCGTCCCGGATGGGATGTTGCTTGCTGCGGCTGTCGACACCCTGATCAGCGGTGTTCACTTTCCTGAAAATACTCCTCCCTCAGCCATCGGTCATAAGGCATTAGCTGTCAATCTCAGTGACCTGGCGGCCATGGGTGCTGAGCCTGCCTGGGCAACCCTCTCGTTGAGTCTGCCCAAACCGGATGAGTCCTTTCTTCAGGGCTTTAGTGATGGACTCTTCTCCATAGCCAGGCAGTATGGTGTCGAGCTGGTGGGCGGCGATACGGTGCGTGGACCTTTGGTGTTGACGGTGCAGCTGAACGGTTTTGTTCCGGAGGGGGAGGCGCTTACCCGTTTTGATGCTCGCCCCGGCGACCTGCTTTTTGTCAGTGGCACTCTTGGTGATGCGGCAGCGGGTCTGGAGTTGGTGCAGGCAGGACAAATTGACAACGAGGACTGCCACTATCTGCGCGAACGGCTCGACCGCCCTACACCACGTATTGCCCTGGGACAGGCCCTGCGCGGTATTGCCAGCGCCTGTATCGATATCTCAGACGGCCTCTGTGCCGATGTCCTCCATATCATGGAACGCAGTCACCTGGGCTGTGATATAGATAGCAGCGCCTTGCCGCTGTCACGTGAACTGCTCGCGTTGAAGGGCGAGGGGGCGAGGCATCTGGCACTGCATGGTGGTGATGACTATGAACTCTGCTTTACCGTGCCCGAAGCCAAAGAGGCTGAGCTGCTGCGCCTTGCCGCAACCTTTGATGTGCCGATCACCCGTATCGGCGAGGTCAATAACGAGGTGGGGGTGTTGCGCATAGATGGCGAGCTTGCACAGGGCAGCGGTTATGACCATTTTAAGGACAGGCAATGAAACGACTGCAGCTCTCCGATCTCTGGTCCCATCCGGCTAACTTTTTTGCCCTTGGTTTCGGCTCTGGTCTCATGCCGAAGGCACCGGGCACCTTCGGTACCCTGGCCGCGGTACCACTCTACTGGTTTTTGCTGCAGGGGCTGTCGTTGCCGTGGTTCCTGGCGGTAATTGCGTTGAGCTTTGTGATTGGTGTCTGGTTGTGCGATGCATCGGCAAACAATCTGGGTGTGCATGATCACCCGGGTATTGTGTGGGATGAATTTGTCGGCCTGTGGATCAGCTGTATCGCCCTGCCAGCAGGCTGGCCCTGGCTGCTCGCCGCCTTTGTACTGTTCCGTTTTTTTGACATCCTGAAGCCGTGGCCGATACGCTGGCTTGACAGCAAGGTACCGGGTGGCCTGGGGATCATGGTGGATGATGTGCTGGCTGGAATCTTTGCACTGGTATTGATCCAGTTGGCTGCAATGTGGATTTAGCCGCACTTTTAACGCTTAATTAGGTCTACCATACAGGGATGAAAAAGGTGAACCCCATGCGCTTGACTCTCATACTCGTTCTCGCTCTGTTTACGCTGCCGCTGGCCGCGGCGCAGGACATTACCGTGCTTGGGCTGTTTGCCGGTAAGGCGATGTTGCGTATCGATGGTACGCAGCGACTGCTGGCAGTAGGACAGCAAAGCCCCGAGGGGGTTAAATTGATTGCCGCAGACAGTGATCAGGCCACGATCGAATTTAACGGTAAGCAACAACAGCTCCAGCTGGGGACGCATATTAGCAGTCACTTTACTGCCGCCAGGGTAAAAGCGGTTCAGATCTGGCCGGACAGTAATGGTATGTACAGCGTCAACGGCACGATTAATGGTGGTGCTGTCGGTTTTCTGGTCGATACTGGAGCGAATACGATTGCGCTGAATGCCGACGATGCCAGGCGCCTTAATATCGATTACCTGGGGAAGGGGCAAAAGGTGATGGGGGAGACGGCCTCAGGGACAAGCTGGGTGTATCTGCTTAAACTTGATTCGGTCAGTGTCGGGCAAATAAAACTCTATAATGTTGAGGCGATCGTTTTTGATGGTCCCCATCCCCGTCGCGCCCTGTTGGGGCTGACCTTCCTGAATCGCGTCGATATGAAGCGCGATGGCGCCATGATGACGCTAGAGCAGAAATAGCAGCAGCCTTAAGGAAATATGGACAAAAGAAAACCGGCTATCAGCCGGTTTTCTTTTTAGTGAAGCAAGCTGTTGCCTTAGCTCGCCGTTTTGTCTTTCTCGATCAGGGC
>JBFFJV010000094.1:0-8449 GCA_041555695.1 Thiohalomonadaceae bacterium
CACGGCGTATTGCGCCTGGTGCTGGAGATGGACGGCGAGATCATCGAACGTGCCGACCCGCACATCGGTCTGCTGCACCGCGCTACTGAAAAGCTGGCCGAATCCAAGCACTATATTCAGAGCCTGCCCTACATGGACCGTCTCGATTACGTCTCGATGATGTGTAACGAGCACGCCTACTGCATGACCATTGAAAAGATGCTGGGCCTCGAAGTGCCTACTCGAGCCCAGTACATCCGCGTGATGTTCGATGAAATTACCCGCGTGCTGAATCACCTGATGTGGCTGGGGGCACATGCCCTTGATGTGGGCGCGATGACCGTCTTCCTCTACGCCTTCCGTGAGCGTGAAGATTTGATGGACTGCTATGAGGCGGTCTCCGGTGCGCGTCTGCACGCGGCCTACTATCGTCCCGGTGGTGTCTATCGCGACCTGCCCGATCGGATGCCCAAGTTCAAGGGATCCAGCAAGTGGCACAGTGAGTCTGAGATAGAGTCGCTGAACGATAATCGTCAGGGCTCACTGCTCGACTTCATTGAGGACTTTACCAGCCGTTTTCCCGGTTATATCGATGAGTATGAGACACTGCTTACCGATAACCGTATCTGGAAGCAGCGCCTGGTAAATATCGGCATTATGTCCCCTGAGCGGGCGCTGCAGATGGGGCTGACCGGTCCGATGCTGCGTGGCTCCGGCATCGCCTGGGACCTGCGTAAGAAGCAGCCCTACGAGGTTTACGACAAACTCGATTTTGATATTCCAGTGGGCACCAACGGCGACAGCTATGACCGCTATTTAGTACGTATCGAGGAGATGCGCCAGTCCAACCGTATTATCAAACAGTGTGTTGACTGGTTACGCAGCAATCCCGGTCCGGTGATCGCCGCTGATCATAAGGTCACCCCACCGGCGCGTACCGAGATGAAGGAGGGGATGGAGTCGTTGATCCACCACTTCAAACTCGCCAGTGAAGGTTTCTGTCTGCCTGAGGGCGAGGCCTATGCCGCGGTAGAACATCCAAAGGGTGAGTTCGGTATCTACATGGTTTCTGATGGCGCCAATAAACCTTACCGCATGAAAATTCGTGCCCCCGGTTTTGCCCATCTCGCTTCAATGAATGAAATGGTTCGTGGTCACATGCTGGCCGATGTGGTCGCCGTTATCGGCACCCAGGATATTGTGTTTGGGGAGATCGACCGCTGATGTCTGAGAATTTGATCGAATTGCTGAGTGTCGATTCGCGTGCCGATATCGATCGCTGGATCACCAAGTACCCGGCAGAGCAGAAGCAGTCGGCCGTGATGGCTGGTCTGCGCATTGCTCAGGAGCAGAACGGCGGCTGGTTGACCGATGAGCTGATTCAGGCCGTTGCTGCCTACCTCGATATGGATGCCATCGCCGCCTATGAGGTAGCCAGCTTCTACTCCATGTATGAGCGCTCGCCGGTGGGGAAACATAAGATCTGCGTCTGCACCAATATCTCCTGCATGTTGTGCGGCTCTGATCAGGTGGTCGAGCATCTGGAGAATCGTCTCGGTATCAAGATGGGTGAGACCACTGAAGACGGCCGCTTTACCCTGAAAGAGGTGGAGTGCCTGGGGGCCTGCGTTAACGCGCCGATGTTTGAGCTGAACAAAAGTTATTACGAGAAGCTGACGCCGGAATCTATCGACGCCATTCTCGATGGTCTGGACTAAGGGTGGGAATGACAAAATGAGCAATAAAGTCTGTTTCCGTACTCTGGATGTCGATAACTCCTGGACCCTGGAGACCTATCGTGCCAACGGTGGCTATGAGGTCATCGAGAAGATCCTGAAAGACAAAATTACACCTGATGAAATCATCGAAGAGATGAAGGCCTCGGCGCTACGCGGTCGTGGTGGTGCGGGTTTTCCTACCGGTCTGAAGTGGAGCTTTATGCCGCGGCATGTCGAGGGACAGAAGTACATTATCTGCAACTCGGACGAGGGTGAGCCCGGTACCTGTAAGGATCGCGATATCCTGCGCTACAACCCGCATCAACTGATTGAAGGCATGATGATCGCCGGTTATACCATCGGTGCCAGCGTCGGTTACAACTACATCCGTGGTGAATTCTGGGAGCCCTACGAGCGCTTCGATGCGGCATTGGAAGAGGCGCGTGCGGCAGGCCTGCTCGGTAGCAACATTCTCGGCAGTGGTTTCGATTTCGATGCCCACGCCCACCTCGGTGCCGGTGCCTATATCTGCGGTGAAGAGACCGCCTTGATAGAGTCGATTGAGGGCAAGAAGGGGCAGCCGCGCTTCAAGCCGCCGTTCCCTGCAGGCTTCGGTCTTTATGGCCGTCCTACCACCATCAATAACACCGAATCTCTGGCCTCGGTGCCGGTGATCCTGAAAAACGGTGGCCAGTGGTTCCTCGAGCAGGGCAAGCCGAACAACGGCGGTAACAAGATCTTCTGCGTCTCCGGCCATGTGAACAAGCCCGGCAACTACGAGGTGCCGATGGGTACCCCGTTTGCCGAGCTGCTGGAGATGGCCGGTGGCGTACGCGACGGCCACACATTGAAGGCTGTGATCCCGGGTGGTTCATCCACCCCGGTATTGCCTGCTGAGGTCGCGATGGCGATGGACATGGATTATGACTCCATTGCCAAGGCAGGATCCATGCTCGGTGCCGGCTCGGTGATCGTGATGGACGAGACCACCTGCATGGTCAAGGTACTGGCACGTCTCTCCCATTTCTATTTTGAAGAGTCGTGCGGGCAGTGTACGCCGTGCCGTGAAGGCACCGGCTGGCTGGCACGCGTGTTACATCGCATTGAACACGGCGAGGGGCGTGCAGAAGACCTGGATCAGCTGATGGGGGTGGCCGACCGTATCACCGGTAATACCATCTGTGCCCTGGGTGATGCCGCGGCGATGCCGGTACAGAGCTTCCTCACACATTTCCGTGATGAGTTTCAGTACCACATTGATAACAAGAAATGCCTGGTCGGCGGTTAAGCCGTTTGACCACTCCTTGCACCATAAGAATTAATTAGAGTCGAGACTGACGATGGTAAACATCGAGATCAACGGAAAAACGATTCAGGCCCGCGAAGGGCAGATGCTGCTCGAAGCAGCAGATGAAGCCGGTATCACGATTCCGCGTTTTTGCTATCACAGCAAACTCTCCATCGCGGCGAGCTGCCGTATGTGCCTGGTTGAGGTCGAGAAGGCACCGAAGCCGATGCCTGCCTGTGCCACCCCGGTTAACGAGGGACTGAAGGCCTTTACCCGTTCACCCCGGGCCATTGCGGCACAGCGTAGCGTGATGGAGTTTCTGCTGATCAATCATCCGCTCGACTGCCCGATCTGTGATCAGGGTGGTGAGTGTGACCTGCAGGAGATGGCGCTGGGTTACGGCAATGATGTTTCGCGCTTTGCAGAGAGCAAACGTGTTGTCGGCAATCCCGATCTCGGTGCCTTGATTGCCACCGACATGAGCCGCTGCATCCATTGCACCCGATGTGTACGTTTTGGTAAAGAGATTGGCGGGGTAATGGAGCTGGGTGCTCCGGGGCGTGGTGAGCATATGCACATCGCCACCTATATGGAGCACAGCGTGGATTCCGAGCTCTCCGGAAACGCCATTGACCTTTGTCCTGTTGGTGCATTGACCTCCAAGCCTTATCGCTACTCGGCACGTCCCTGGGAGCTGCAATCCCACGACAGTGTTTCACCGCACGACTGCGTTGGTACCAATGTTCGTATTGATACCCGGGACCATAAGGCGATGCGCGTCGTTGCCCGTGATAACGAAGAGGTGAATCAGTGCTGGATCGCTGACCGTGATCGCTTCAGCTATACCGCACTCGATCACGATGAGCGCCTGAGCAAGCCGCAGATCAAGAAAGACGGTGTGTGGCAGGAGTGTGACTGGGATACCGCGCTGACGACCGCCGTGGAAGGGCTTAAAGCGATCAGTGCCGAAAAGGTCGGTGCCCTGGCATCTTCCTCCGCAACGAGTGAAGAGCACTACCTGCTGCAAAAACTGATGCGCGGCATTGGCTGTAACAACATCGACCACCGTCTGCGCCAGCAGGATTTCCGTGACCAGAATGAACTGGGAGACTTCCCCGGGCTGGGGCAGAGCATTGCGGCGCTGCAGGACAATGATGCGGTGTTGCTGGTCGGTTCGAATATTCGTAAAGAACAACCTCTGCTGGCACAGCGTCTGCGTATGGCGGTAGGTAAGGGTGCGAGCGTGATGGCGATTAACGCTGTCGATTACGATATGGCGTTCAGCCTCGCAGAAAAGTGTATCGCCCTCGACCTGAGTGGTGAAATGCTGGCGGTGGCCAGGGCGCTGCTGGAAGCTTCCAGTGAGTCGGCTCCACAGGGTCTGGTCAAGGCCATTGATGGTGCCGTGGTCAGCGACAGCCACCGCACCATCGCAAAAAATCTTTCCACGGCGAAGCAGGCGAGTGTCTTGCTGGGCCAGGGTGTACAAACACACCCTGCTGCCGCTGAGCTGCGCGCGGTTGCCAACCTGATTGCTTCTCTTAGCGGTGCGCATATCGGCACCCTCGCCGAGGGTGGTAACGCAGCCGGTGCTGCTCTGGCCGGGGCGCTGCCACATCGCGGTGTTGGTGCGAAGGCCGCTGATACCGCCGGCCTCGACTGGAAGGCGATGTTCGAGGCAGGGATGCAGGGTTATCTGCTGCTGGGTGCCGAGCCCGAGCTTGACTGTATTGATTCTGCCGCGGCACTCAGCGCAATGCAGGGGGCGGGTTTTGTTGTCGCCATTAACAGCTATGCCTCTGATGCACTGCGTGACTATGCCGATGTGCTGCTGCCTGCCGCCACCTTCGTTGAGACGGCGGGCAGCTTTGTGAATACCGAAGGTCGCTGGCAGAGCTTTAATGGTGCAGCAGCGGCTCCGGGTGAGGCTCGTCCCGCCTGGAAGATCTTACGTGTGCTGGGCAATCTGTTTGATGTTGCCGGCTTTGAGCAGAACTCTGCCGAAGAGGTTCGTGATGAGCTTAAGGCTGCCTGTGGGGAGCCGGGTGCTGCGGCCGCAGGCTGGCATCCGAGTGAAATGACCCAACTGCCTGGCGGGCTGGTGCGTATCGCTGATGTGCCGATTTACGCCGTGGATGCGATGGTACGTCGTGCCGCTCCACTGCAGGCCACCGCTGATGCCGATTTGTGGCAGATTCGTATCAACAGCGCGACTGCTGCTAATGCCGGGCTGGTCTCGGCTGTGGAGGCCAGACTGAGCCAGGGTGGGGCCGAAGTGGTGCTACCGCTGATGCTTGATGAGCGCCTCCCCGATAACGCGGTATACCTCCCTGCCGGCCTGAGTGCCACGGTAGGACTGGGCGGCGGCTTTGCCTCTGTCGAACTGACTAACGCATAACAACAACTGGATAAGACCGGATGTTCGAGACACTAGAAAATATTCTGTTGGGATTTGGCCTCTGGCCATGGCTGGTAACGTTTGCCGTGACCCTGCTGCAGATCCTGATCGTAATGATTCCGCTGCTGATTAGCGTTGCCTACCTTACCTATGCCGAGCGCAAGGTGATCGGCTTTATGCAGATCCGCATCGGGCCGAACCGTGTCGGTTTCTTCGGCAAATCCCTGTGGGGTCTTGGTCAGCCTATCGCCGACGCGGTAAAGCTGATGTTCAAGGAGATCATTATCCCCGGTGGTGCGGATAAGTTCCTGTTCCTGTTTGCCCCAATTCTCTCAATGGCCCCGGCGCTCGCGGCATGGTCGGTGGTGCCTTTCGGTAGTGAGATGGTACTGGCCGATATTGATGCCAGTCTGCTTTACGTACTGGCCATAACCTCCATCGGTGTTTACGGTGTGATCATCGCCGGTTGGGCCTCCAACTCTAAATACGCGCTGCTCGGAGCAATGCGTTCGGCGGCACAGATCGTCTCCTACGAGATCGCCATGGGCTTTGCCCTGGTAGGTGTCCTGATGGCGGCCGGCAGCATTAACCTCGGTGATATTGTGACCGGACAGAGCGGTGACTACGGTCTGCTCAACTGGTACTTCATACCGCTGTTCCCCTTATTCATTGTTTATTTCATCTCCGGGGTGGCTGAGACCAACCGTGCGCCATTTGATGTATCGGAAGGTGAGTCGGAGATCGTTGCCGGCTTCCACGTTGAGTATTCGGGCATGACCTTCGCGGTGTTCTTCCTCGCGGAATACGCCAACATGATCCTCATCTCGATGCTCGCCGCACTGATGTTCCTTGGTGGCTGGCTCAGCCCGCTCCCCGCAGGCTGGATCCCTGAGTTGGCTGGTATTTCGCACCTGATGGGCGACGGCATTCACTGGCTGCTGGCCAAGACGGCCTTCTTCCTCTTCTGCTTTCTCTGGTTCCGGGCCACCTTCCCGCGCTATCGTTATGACCAGATCATGCGTCTCGGCTGGAAGGTCTTCATCCCCATTACCATCGTTTGGCTGTTGGTCGTCGGCGTCTTCATCATGGGTGGATTGGCCCCGTGGTTTGACGCGGCATAACGGCGAGATTCGGATATTGATATGAATTTATTTCGTACACTGAAGAGCCTGACTCTTAAAGAACTGCGCGGTGGTCTGGGTGTTACCGGACGCTACCTGTTTCGCAAGAAGTTTACTGTGCAATACCCGGAGGAGCGTGCGCCAATGTCGCCGCGCTTCCGCGGTCTGCATGCGCAACGCCGTTACCCTAACGGTGAGGAGCGCTGCATTGCCTGTAAACTGTGCGAGGTAGTTTGCCCGGCGATGGCGATTACCATCGAGTCGGCACAGCGCGAGGACGGCACCCGCCGCACCACCCGTTATGATATCGACCTGACCAAGTGCATCTTCTGCGGTTTCTGCGAAGAGGCCTGTCCGGTGGATGCCATTGTCGAGACCCGCATCTATGAGTATCACGGTGAGTGCCGCGATGACCTGTTGATGACCAAAGAGAAGCTGCTGGCAGTGGGCGACAAGTATGAGGCGCAAATCGCCGCCGACCGTGCAGAAGACGCACCTTACCGATAGACGGATGACAGCATGAGTTTTGAGCAGATACTTTTTTATATCTTTTCCACCATGCTGGTGCTTAGCGCCGGCGCGGTGATCACGGTGCGCAACCCGGTGCACGCGGCAATGTTTCTGGTGCTCTGTTTTGTCACCAGTTCGGCATTATGGCTGTTGCTGGAGGCTGAGTTCCTTGCCATCACCCTGATCCTGGTTTATGTCGGTGCGGTAATGGTGCTGTTCCTCTTTGTGGTGATGATGCTCGACATCAACATCGCGCGGATGCGTGAGGGGTTTGCCCGCTATCTGCCGGTTGGTGGCATCGTTGCCGCCACAGCCATTGCCATCATGGGGCTGGCGGTAGGGCGCAATAATTTTGGTCTCGACAAGGTAGCGGCCCCGGCCCCGAAGGATGCGGACTATAGCAACACCAGTGAGTTGGGGATGCAGCTATATACCACCTACGTCTATCCCTTCGAGATCGCCTCGGTGGTGCTGCTGGTAGCGATTGTTGCCGCCATCGCCCTGACTCTGCGTACCCGTCCGGGTACCCGTTATCAGAAGATTGAAGAGCAGGTCGTGGTGAAGAAGGAAGATCGTCTTCGCGTCCTTCAGGTCGAGTCGGAGGAGCGCAAGTGATGGTTCGCATAAACAATAATACAGGCGTAAGTGAGGTGCTGGCATGATCGCGTTGTCCGATTACCTTACGGTGGCGGCGATTCTCTTTGGTCTGAGCATGGCCGGGGTCTTCATTAACCGTAAGAATGTGATCATTCTGCTGATGTGCGTCGAGCTGATGCTGCTGGCGGTGAATATCAATTTTATCGCCTTTTCGCACTATCTGGGCGATACCGCGGGGCAGGTATTCGTCTTCTTTATTCTTACCGTCGCGGCGGCGGAGGCGGCCATCGGCCTCGCCATTCTGGTGGTGCTATTCCGTAATAAGCGCAGCATCAACGTCGACGATCTCGACACCTTGAAGGGGTAGGGCGGCATGGAGAATATCTACAATCTTGGCCTGATAATTGTTCTTGCCCCTCTGGTCGGTGCGATTATCGCCGGTCTGTTCGGTGGCAGTATCGGTCGCAAGGGGGCGCATAGCGTCACCATCCTTGGTGTTGCCATCGCCTTTGTACTTTCTGCGCTAGTGTTCAAGCAGATCGTTATCGATGAGGTCGGTACCTTAAATCAGACGGTCTACACCTGGCTGATCGCTGAGGGGATTCGTTTTGAGGTCGGCTTCCTGATTGATCAGCTGACGGCAATGATGATGGTCGTGGTGACTTTTGTCTCACTGATGGTGCATATCTATACCATTGGCTACATGGGGCACGATGAGGAGAACTGGCCCGAGGGTTCAAAGGCCGGTACCAACAGCTATCAACGTTTCTTCAGCTACATTTCGCTGTTCACCTTCTCCATGCTGGTACTGGTGATGGCCAACAACTTCATGCAGCTG
>JBFFJV010000095.1:0-8425 GCA_041555695.1 Thiohalomonadaceae bacterium
GGATCACGTTAAACCATTTCTGAACGTTTGCTAGAGCGTTAACACACCAGCCGCCTCAAGTAACAGATAAGCGTCGACAGACTGTCGGGGCTTTTCTGTCTTGAGGTCTGTCCGGGTCACTATCCCGGCAGTGGGTAATGAGTAGCACCCAACCCATTAATGACCCGACACTCTTGAAAAAATCAACAAAGCCAGGGCAATGCTTTACGCAATGCCTCATCGAACTCTTTCCTTGTTGATAATATCTTTCTCATAATTTAAGCCTGTTATTTTTAGCTTGAGTAAAACGGGAAATGCCGGTAATGCGTGACATAAAGCCTCTCACCGCATACATTCAGACGTTTTATCCGGGACCTGATTATGTCTAGTTACGTGGTGAATCTGCACCGTTGCGCCATACATAATGTGTTTACATAACCTGAAACGGAGAGGAGCACCGTTTTCGATATATCATCAGTGCATACTGTGCGGCCTCTCTTTTATCTCACCGGACAAACACCCGCACTAAAGGTCACACACCCGGCTCCTCGTCCTGTACCGAAAAAGAGCTAATTAGCACCCCGAAAAGTGTAAAATCATCGATGCTTGTAGAAATTTTCCATCGTCATACCAGAACAGACAAGAGCATTAGTTTATCGCATATCTGTAGCGACAAGACAGCCGCCATACACCGGCTCTATTGACAGTTGTATACCCGACTAGCCTCGGCCGCGAGCAGCAACGCCCCTCATTACAAAATTACGCACTCTATCGACCTCACCCGCGGCCGTACCTTTAGCGACATCATTCTGCCAGACATGAATCCCCCTGCAATAGCCCACAAAGATACGACTCTTTGTAACTCCTTATGGTACCCATCAGAAATTCCGACTTGATTAGTGTGGATTAAAGACTTATCTTTCCCGCAGAATTTCATTCGTTAGGCTGGGTTCTCACAAGCGCTAGAGCAGCCGTTGCGAACACACTATCAACAATAACCACCGTCACACCGGTACCGGGAGTAGTAACATGGCTGACATCACCCTCAAAGGTAACCCCATTCACACCAACGGCGACCTGCCCGCTGTCGGTAGCACTGCACCCGATTTCTCACTGGTCGCCCCAGACCTGTCAGATGTCTCCCTGGCCAGCTACGCCGGCAAGAAAAAACTGCTGAACATCGTACCGAGCCTGGACACCCCGACCTGCGCCATCTCCACCCAAAAGTTCAACAGCGCCATGGCAGAGAAGAGCGGCGCCGTTGCCCTGGTCATCTCTGGTGACCTGCCCTTTGCCAGCAAGCGCTTCTGCGGTGCCGAGGGGATCGACAACGTCATCTCGCTTTCCATGATGCGCAGCAAATCCTTCGCCAAAGATTACGGCATGCTGATCACCGACGGTCCACTGGCTGGCCTGTGCGCGCGTGGCGTGGTCGTTCTGGATGAGGATAACAAGGTGCTCTACACCCAGCTGGTTCCCGAGATTGCTGAAGAGCCCGATTACGACGCAGCACTCGCCGCGCTGTAATTAATACCGCCAGAGCCAAAAACCGCCGTAGGGGCATGGTTCCTGCGGCGGTTTTTTTTCGCTGCGACGCCTATGCTCAACACTCGCGTTTATAAATCTATGAATATTCAACCCCAGCACTAGAACTTTTGGCCAACGGCCTTATCTAAGATACGAGACAAACCTAACCTGCGGAGAAGAATACTAATGAAGCGTATCGCTTTATTCCTGGCCACCAACATCGCCATTCTAGTGGTGTTGTCGATTATCCTGGGCGTGACCGGCGTCGGCTCCATGCTGGATCAGTCCGGTGCAATCGATTTCGCCAGCCTGCTAGCGTTTTCAGCCATTGTCGGCTTTGTCGGCTCCTTCGTCTCGCTGGCCATGTCCAAGTGGACTGCCAGACATATGACCGGCGCGCAGGTTATCAGCGAGCCGCGTAACCAGACCGAACGCTGGTTGGTAGAGACGGTACGTCGACAGTCCCAACAGGCTGGTATCGGCATGCCTGAGGTGGCTATCTACAACGCCCCCGAGCCAAACGCCTTTGCCACCGGCATGAGCCGCAACAACGCCCTGGTCGCCGTTAGCACTGGCCTCATGCAGGCCATGAGCCAGGACGAGGTCGAGGCGGTACTGGCCCATGAGGTCAGCCATGTGGCCAATGGCGATATGATAACGATGGCCCTGATCCAGGGGGTGGTAAACACCTTCGTCATCTTCCTCTCGCGCACCATCGGTCACCTGGTTGACAAGGTGGTGTTCAAGACCCAGAACGGTCACGGCCCCGCCTTCTGGATCACCACCATCTTTGCCCAGGTGGTGCTGGGGATTCTCGCCAGCATGATCACCATGTGGTTCTCTCGCCAGCGTGAGTTCCGTGCTGATGCCGGTGCTGCCGAACTGGCGAATCGGGAGAAGATGATTGCCGCGCTAACGGCATTGCAGCGTAGCGCCGGTGAGAACGAACTGCCCGATCAGATGGCCGCATTCGGCATCTCCGGTCACATCGGTCAGGGCATGAAACGCCTGTTTATGAGTCACCCACCACTCGAAGAGCGCATCGCCGCATTACGCAGGTCGCAGTAGAATACGAACGACACGGAGTTGAAATTAACAGGGTAAAAGATCTTGGTGCCAATAGCATAAACATGCTACATAGTGAGCCCACCCCTATGGCGCTTACGATGGTCGCTAAACCGTTGCCCAGGTTATTTCATACCGCTGATATATAAGGAGACTGCCTCGATCTCGAACTCTGTCAGTTTTGAAGCTACCGAGTGCATAATCGCATTATCATTGGTACGTTTGCGGTCATTAAAGTCCTGTAATTGGCCGGAGAGGTAATGTTTATGCTGTCCGGCTAGTCTAGGCAGCTTCGTCGTCCCCATCCCGTTGACGCCATGACAGGTTTCGCAGGCAGGAACCTCCGAGTACTTATTACCGTAATGATATATATAATATCCAACAGCTGAAAATTCTTTATCTCGTACTCGATGTGACAACGATGGTTTGGCCGAAAAATATTCAGCGAGAGAAATTATTTCATCCCTGGTCAGATCGGCAGCCATCTCATTCATGGTGCCCTCTCGACGGCCACTTTTGAAATCATCTAATTGCTTGGCCATATATTCGGCATTCTGTCCCGCAAGGCGGGGGTAGGCACTTGACCCCTCACCATTGTCACCATGACAAATTCCACATTTCTGTTCGACAATATCATGAATAGTTCTGCTCTCATCAGCAGCAACCCAATTCACGAGTAACATAGCTGTAATCAACAAATAAGGACGAATCCACATAGGTCACCTCAATATAATTTGGGAATATCTCGTCAGGGTCTATGCTACAGATTTTACAGTGCAAAACGACACAGCCTCATTACCAGGGTGGCATGCCCCTTTTCTTCTCAACCTGCACCAAAATTCCAACTCAGATAACCACATATCACCATTGTAATAAGTGGAAGTAAAATCCTTAAGTGAGATGTTTTTAACATCCTCACCATATGCTCCCGTTGGAACAGATCATCGATATTTGAAACCATTGTTCTCTGACGCCGTTATTTTCTTACGTACCATCAGGATACATATCGACAAATGCAGCATAACTGGCGTAGGCCACTACTGGCAATACGACGACCAGCAGCGGCAAAGCAACAACAAGCGTCACGATAGTAAGAAGAGAGACAACCATTCCCCAGCGCATCATCAACCAGAAGTGACGAATAACCGCAACAACACTGGAGTGGACAGCAGCAACAAAGTTCAGCTTACGGTGCATAATGAGCGGTATAGAAAAGGCCGTTAAGGTAAAGCTCATCAGTGCAATAAACAGCCCCATTACTCCGCTAAATACCAGATATTTTACCAGTGCACCTCGCCGTTCCACATTAGTAAATAACGAGCTATCAACGGTGACTAGTTGAAAATCAAAGTAGATACCGTAGAGAATCAGTGCATCGGTAACCCAGATCAGATAACACACGCAGAGTATGAAGGTGAGGAACCAGATACCCGGTGTAGCTTCGGTGATCCCCAGGGCGAGGTCCTTAAAGCTCGGACTTTGACCCGCTCTTAACATTCGCCCGGCACGCTGATACCCCGTAAGAAGAATAGGGGCAACGACCAAAAATCCCGTTATAAAAGGATATATCAGTAAGCCATAACCCATGGCCGTTAATAACCATATTGAGGCCATACCAATAAGCATAAAGATGCCACTAAAGGCCACACTAACACCTTGTGTAGCACGAAAATCTCTCCATCCTTGACCCAGCCAACGGCTAATTCTGTATTGTTTCTTCATCTCTCATAACTTCCCATCAACATAAAGACAGGGGCCTGGTAAAATGTTCGTGACCAACACCCTATTGAATAGTAGGTGAAAAACCTGGTGGCGGATGCAGGAAATAGAAAATTCACCAAATTAGGCCAAACATCATCTGTTGTTCAGCTAACGCGTTTTTTATGCGACACTTAATGGAGTTATATGACGTTGCACTCGTTTATTGTGGTCTCTTAATGAGGTCAACAATCTACTATGCATGCATCCGTTAATTCAAACAGTTGATCTGACTGGATATTCTTTGCAGCCCCTCAGACTCTGAGGCAAATTATTCAATCATATAGTGGATTACATTATGTCACCGTTTCAGGTACTTCACCTCAAGGCACTCAGTGCTGGCGCCGCTGTCATCATCGTTCTGGGGCTGCTGGGCCAGTTGGTTTTTCTCATCCTTGCCGTCTACGTCCTCGAATTCACCCGCAGTTACCCTGACCTGCAATCGCTGGTTACGTATCTTTCATATGCCGTAGGTGCCGCAGGCTATTTTTCGATTATGTTTGTCGCAGGTAATGTGGTTGCGAGCCTGGCCCCAACACACAAGCGGATTAATGGTGTATTGGCAGCGGCAACAACCACCATCCTTTCACTGCTGACTTCACTAAGGGACGATGGTCTGACCGTAATGGCATTGTTGTTTGTTCTTAGCGGCATCGCCTTTACCCTGGTTGGCGTAATGTTCTGGCGGAAATCAAATCCGTAAGATCAGCCGTCAATGTGGACTAATCTTTTTCCAGCTCCAGGTGCTATGCCAACACCCGCTTTATTGTAGTCAGTAGATCATTAGGATCAATGGGCTTGGTACAGTAATCGGTAGCCCCCTTCTTTACCGCCTTGAGCACATCACTGGCATCATCAAGGGCCGTTAACATAATTACCGGGATAGTGCGAAGGTCTTGATCACTGTGGCATGCATCAAGAAATTCGTAACCATTCATAACTGGCATCACAATATCAAGAAGGATCAGGTCAGGCCTTAGTCCTTCGTGTAACATGTCGAGTGCCATTTTGCCATTCTCGGCATACCGGTGCTGATAGCCAGCCTTTTCAACCAGCTTCCCGAGTAATATTGCATTGGACTCCTGGTCTTCAACGATCAGAACTGTCATCAAATCCTCCGCCGATTTTTGTGCAGCTGTTTGTTCCATTTTGTCAGAACCTGACGATTTTAAGAAATCCGAAAACTTCATATCTTCTATGATCGTGTGGTTCGTAAACCAGGATGTCAGGAATTCAATGACCTCTTCCGGATGTGAGCCAGCTTCAGAAACATTAATCTGCTTGCTATTAAGTTCCTGTATCAGGTCGAAATGATGTTGCCGGTGCTCCTCGATTCCAGGGTAACCTGCACGGTACATCAGGTTCTCTTCACTAACGAAATGGAATTTAACGTAGGCATTAAGCTCACGAATAAGTCGCTCATGGTAATTCGCATCATCACAAGATAACTCATCAACCATGCGGTTTATCAAATCGATAAAGTAATGGTGCTGCAGATCTATCTCATGCACCCCTAGCTCAAACTTCTTACTCCAGTCGATATGCTTATCAGACACCGTGTTCTCCATAGTCAGTTCCGTTATAGCGGATTTCTGCACATTATATAGGGCTAAGGGGTCATATAATAAACCCCGGATATGAATTATTCAGGTATCAAGGGCATGTAAGCTCCGTGGCGTGTCCACCCCCTGGTGCCCTTTCGCGGCCTGGAGGCCGCTCCTGCCGTTAACGCCGTGGTAGCTTATCCAGTCCAGATGCCGCCATAACTACCACTCTGGACACCTCACGACTCTTCTTCAAGCCCTCACCCTACTCATTTCCCGGCATCGCGTTAGGAGCCTGGTGGCCAGCTGCCACTCTGGGTAAATATTTCGCCGCGATCTGCTGCTGCTTGTGGTGGATATCGTGATGCATAGTGGCATAGACGACATCGATACCGTAGATGAGGATCAGAGGATACTGAAGGATGGCGGGCAGCGGTATGGGGAAACTGCCATATTGTTCCGCACGATAGTGCACCAGGTGAAAAAAGACAAAGTCATTGGTGATATAGGTCAGCCGCAGCACCAGCCACCAGGCAAAAAACGCCATGGGCTCAATAAGCAGCATAGTAACGAATAAACCCAGCCTTATCACCATCATCAGCGACAACTCACCAGAGAGACCATGGTGTTTAACGTAACGCACAAGTTGTTGCTCATGCAGCGTAATCGCACCAAACAGCGAGGCCAGGTGACCGCCCAGAATGTGGAAGGCATCAGGATCCTCCTCACTAGCCGTATGAGCATGATGACCTGCATGGATCCTGCGGTACTCCCGATAGCCAATATTCAGCGGTGCAAAGGGTAGCGGCAGCAGGCGACTAAAGATGTCGAGTTCATCAGCGCTACGCAGATGCAGCAGCTCATGAAAGGCGATCATCCACCGCGTTACCAGTACCGACGTCAGAGCAGCCATCCACCAGACATTGATCGTTCCACTGACATAGCCGCCGTAACAGCCGTAGATCGCCAGGGTATAGAGAGTGATCTTTATCTGGTATTCGAGCGCATCAGTGTTGGTAGCATAGTAGTGGCTGTAGTCGTTCATGGTTTGCTGTGATGTCCATTTGGCTTGCGCCATGAGAAATAGGTCCTTTATGACTGATAAATTATATTTATAAATATTTTATAAGCCGGGAAGATGAAACATACCATACTTCAAAGCTGCATTTTTTGGTCTAAACTCGGGAGTACTGAAATCTACTGACAAAATCCGGAGGTAAGGAAAATGGTACATACCATCCTTGAAACGACACTCCCTGGAGCAGAGACGACCCAGCCCATCCCATGTGCCCCAGCCGACTGGAGTCTGGAAAAGGCAGTCGAACTGGCCAGGGCCGAGGGGGTCACCCTGACCGAGGAGCACGTAAAAGTGTTACTCGACCTGCAAGACTACTTCTTCCATCACGAAGAGCGCATCAACCTGCGAGAACTGCACGACGCCCTGGAGGAGGAGTTCCATATCGACGGTGGCATAAAACATCTCTATGAGCTGTTCCCGGGAGGCCCCATCGCACAGGGCTGCCGCCTGGCAGGGCTGGAAGTCCCAGCTTACGCAAAGGACAATAATTTCGGCACCGTTATGTAACAACTACTGCGCGTAAAACCGGCAAGGGCCGATACGTCGGCCCTTTTTTATCGCCACAGGAAAGCTGCAAGCTGGCAGGGCAGCCCCTTACCTTTGCTTGCAATACACAAGACATTACACCACTGTCTTATCTAAGGTTATCTACTATGTGAAAGCATACTCGTCAGATCACGCTGCTGATTTCTGACGTAAAGCTCCTTCCTCCTTCATTAGCTAAAACTGTGAAGCGGTTCTCGACACTCTGATTGATTTCAGCTGAAAATCAACACCACTTTATAACAGGGATATCCATCGTGAAATTACAATACATCGCACTATCGGCATCACTTCTCTTCGCTCCCGCACTTTATGCCGACAATAAAACGCTTGATATCGCCATCGGTGCTGGTGTGGGTGCAGTCATCGGTAATGAGGTAGGGGGCCGCGAAGGTGCCATCCTGGGTGGTGCCGTTGGCGCAGCGATAGGCTCAGGTGATGACGGTGGTAAGCGCTACAGCCCCCGTCAAACCGAGGCACCTATTCGTCATGACGTCGACGAGAGAAGCGGAAGGGCTCCCTCTGGTTACCACTGTCCTCCAGGACAGGCGAAAAAAGGGCGTTGCTAGAACGCTGAACTCCAACGCGGGAGTATGGTGAGGTAACTTTTCCGGGCATAATTCAGCCATAAGATTTACCTGGCGAATTCTCTATGCTGTTATCTCACATCACCCGCCGGATGGTTACTCTCTTCTCACTAAGCTGTTCGGGAGACCCTTTCTCTCAGATCTTGATCGACAGCGTCACTACTTTATTCAAGCCCCGCCAGCATTAACGACAGCAGCGATACAAACTTCTATTCAAACGACAACCTCGCTACCAAGTGTGGGTAGCTCATTTTTCATATTCACAGTCGGATATTGAGGTATCAATAAATTAGCTCTGAGAGTATTTACTCTGTCCCCAAACTTTTGCGTCCCCAATCTTTGAA
>JBFFJV010000096.1:0-8391 GCA_041555695.1 Thiohalomonadaceae bacterium
CTGAGCCTCTTTATGTGGGGAGGACGGTTGCGTCGGCTAATCGTGCGTCGGTGATGGGGGTTGCGCAAAATGCGATTAGAGCTTCAATCCGTTGAGCCAGTTACTGATCGCCTCGACAAGCTCATCATGATAGCCATTGAAATAGTGATCGGCGCCGGGGATCTGCTGCTGTGCCGATTGTGGATTACCGGCAGTTTTGATCATGGCCTGGCGCTGCGCTGCCATGCGTAGCACGGCAGGAAAGTCTTTTTCGGCATAGATGTCGAAAACCGGAATCTTCATGGTATCCAGCGGGAAGGGCTGGTGCATTGGTTGTCGGTAGTCGGTGGCACCCATGCCGATGCCGATATAGGCGGCGAGGTCTTTATCTCCCTGCTCACGGATACGCTGCATTGCCATGTGCGCGCCACAGCTGTGGGCGATGAGTGCGATGTGCTCGATTCCCTGTTCTTTAAGGTAGGCGATGGCCGCCTCTATGCGAGGTAGTGCTGCAGCGAAGAGCGGCACATAGTCGTAATATTTCGCCTCTTTATGCAGCACTGGCATCTGCAGTGACAGGGTGTGCCAGCCGTTTTCCGGCAGCCCGGTGCGCAGAGGTTGCACAACGGTTTCCCAGTCAGGGTGCAGGCCTCGACCATGAAGGATGATCGCGGCGCCCTTTACCTCATCGGCATCGCTCTCCATGTGGATGGCGAGAAAATTGTGCCCCTCTGCACGCAGTTCTATCGCATCGCCATCCATGATGGCGTCGGCTATCTGTTCGGCAATGCGCTGCTCCCGTTGCAGATCAGCGGCGTATGTAAACAGCGGCAACAGAATGGCGCCCAGCAGTGTGGTGAGTCGTATCAGGTGATGTGCAGGGTGGTGCATGCGAAGCTCTCTTTTATTTTGATTTTAATCAGGGCTGCCACGGCCATGATAGGTTCTCCACTGGCGGGTATCAAGTGGCCTAAAGTGGTCGTTGTTGAGAGTGAAGAGGCCGATGGTGTTAAATAATGAGTGAGGCGAAAAATAAAAAAGGGGCCGTTAGGCCCCTTCTCTTTATCCATCAGTTGCAGCTTAGTTGAGCGGCTTGGTGATGGTGAAGGCGCCGCGGATCTGTCCCGGCTTATAGCCGCGGGCCTTATCTTCAGGGTAGAGCTCGTCGAGCTTGGCGGTGATCTTGGGATCGATATTCTCGCCGTGACACTTAAGGCAGGGCATCTTGGTGAGTGGTGGCATGCCGATAGCCTTCATGAAGCGGAAATTCTTCTGACCATTCTCTTCGACAATTTCGAAGAAGGCCATCTCCGCAGGGCTCTCGCCAGCGGCGCGACGCTGTTCGAACTTTTGCAGTACCGCCTCCTCCCAGGCATCCGGGGCGTTGGCGCTGTTGCGGGTCTTGAGACTGGTACGGGCGACGCTCATACCGTGCTTCTCGGAGAGAGACTTGGCGATGGCGGGGGCGGTCTTGTTACAGACATCAATGGTGGCAACCGGACCGCTGGCCTTCATCGATTTACCCAGCTCGCCCTTCAGCTGACCGAAGAACTCCTGCACTACGGCCTTACTTTCGGCGGCATATGCTTTTGCGTCGTCGCCAGCGAAGCTGGCCGACAGTGGCATGGCACACAGCAGTGCGACAGTGATAACCTTTTTCATGTTGATTCCCTCATTAATTGGTTGGTTTTGTTTCACCCCAGTGCATTTATATAGCAGCTCCGATACAAGCTCAAGAAACATAAGCAGAAGCTAATATTATTCGGTGCGTAGTGCTTCAACAGGGTCCAGTGCCGCGGCGTGGCGGGCCGGCAGGATCCCGGCAAGCAGACCGATTGTGCCGGCCAGGCATTCGGCGAGCAGGACATAGTCCCAGGCGATCTGTACCGGGAGTGCCGGAATCGCGAGATCGAGTAACAGTGCCCCGCCGATACCCAGTACCAGCCCGGCCAGCCCTCCAATGGCCGCGAGGATGGTCGCTTCTCCGAGAAACAGCAGCAGCACCTGGCGGCGGGTGGAACCGAGGGCGCGCAGCAGACCGATCTCCGCGGTACGTTCACGTACCGCAATGGTCATGATGGTAAGGATTCCCACCGCCCCGACCAGCAGTGAGATGCCCCCGAGGGCACCCACCGCAAAGGTCAGTACTTCCAACACCGAATCGAGCACCTCCAGCATCTGCTCCTGAGTGGTGATGGCAAAGTCCTCGCGACCATGGCGGGCGATCAGCAGGGCCTTAATGGCCCTGGCCACCACATCGGCATTGGCATCGTTGCGGTAGAGCACATCAATCTCCATCAGGCTATCGCGCTCAAACATCTCCAGAGCCCTGGCGCTGGGAATATAGACGGTGTCATCAATGTCGAAGCCCAGCATCTGCCCCTTGGGTTTCATTACGCCGATCACCCGGTAGCGGTCGCCACCGACCCGAATACGTTCGCCAAGCGGGTTGTTATGCCCGAATAACTCCCTGGCCATGGTGTGGCCGAGAATAACGAAGGGTCGCGCTGAGCGCGGATCGTCATCCGGCAGGAAACGGCCGCTCGCCAGCTCAAAGCTGAATACCGTGGGGAAGTGGGCCCCGACACCGTAGACATTACCGCGCCGCGAATGGCTGTTGCCCTCGACCACGGCGTTGCCCGCGATCACCGGCTCCGAGGCGACCACCCCGGGAAGACGTTGTATCGCCTCGGCATCTTCAATGGTCAGTGGACGCACCGTACCGAAGACACCAACCGAGGTACCGGCGGTGGTGACCCGCCCGGGATTGATGCCGATGATATTAGTGCCGAACTGGGTAAACTCAGCGAGGATGAAGTGGTGGATACCGGAGCCGATAGCGGTGAGCAGCACCACTGAGGCGATACCGACGGCGATCCCCAGGGCGGTGAGCAGACTGCGCAGACGGTGGCTGATGACCGAGCTGAGAGTAAGGCGGAGAAAGTCGCGGGAGATCATGGTTTAGCGTCTCGCCAGCGCCTGCACCGGGTCGAGGGCGGCGGCACGACGTGCCGGCATGACACCGAAGATCACGCCGGTGGAGAGGGCCACACCAAGGGCGGCGAGCAGTGCCCATAACGGGGCACCGAACTCCAGCGCAGGGAATGCCTGATTCAGCAGAAAACTACCCGTCTGCCCAAGTATCAGGCCGAGCAGGGCGCCGAGAAAGGAGAGCAGGATAGCCTCGGTGAGAAATAGCAACATCACCTGACGGGATGAAGCACCGATCGCTTTGAGCAGGCCGATCTCGGTGGTGCGCTGGGTCACGGTGACCAGCATGATGTTCATGATCAGAATGCCGGCGACGATAAGGCTGATCGCGCCGATACCGGCAACGGTAAAGGTGAGGGCGGTAAAGATGCGATCAAAGGTAGTGAGCAGGGCGTCCTGCGTGATCACGGTGACATCCTCCTCGCCATCATGACGTTGGCGCAGGCGCTCTAGCACGGCCGACTTTGCCGCCTCAATGGTGGAGCGACCGCGCGCCTCGATGATGATGCGAAACAGGCTGCTGGTATTGAACAGCTGCTGTGCCGAGGCGACGGGGATCACCACCAGCTCGTCGGTGTCGATGCCGAGTGAGACGCCGGAGGCGGTCATGACGCCGATCACCCGAAAGCGCCGGTCACCGATGCGCACCCACTCGCCGATTGCCCGCTGATTGCCAAACAGCTCCTGGCGTATCACCTCGCCGATAACCACCAGCGGGGCGGCGCGTTCGGCATCCATCGGTGGCAGAAACTGCCCCTGTGTGAGCTGCAGTCCGCGAATCGTCTGCATCGCTGCGGTGGTGCCCATGATCACCGCCTCACGATCACGGTTGCGATAGGCGATGTCGGCAGAACCGATATTCACCGGTGCGAGGCGGCGTATGGTGTGGATACGTTGCAGCGCAAGCGCATCATCCAGGGTGAGGTCACGTGGGGTCTCGTTGAGCATTGGCGGTGCCCCGCCGGTGGTTTCGTTGCGACCGGGAAAGACGATCACCAGATGGGTACCAAGGGAGGAGAACTGGCCGACCACGTAGTTGCGAGCCCCCTCACCGAGCGAGGTGAGCAGTACCACCGCGGCAACGCCAATGGCCATCGCCAGCAGCATCAGCAGGGTACGCATGCGGGCACCTTGCAGGGCGGTGAAGGCGAAACGCAGGCGGTCTTCGAGGCTCATGGGGGACCGTTGTCGTCAATGATCACGCCATCGACCATATGCAGTTGACGATGGGCTCGTTTACCGAGTTCCGGGTCGTGGGTTACAACGATGAGGGTGATCCCCTGCTGTTGCAGGGATTCGAGGATCTCCACCACCTCATGGCCGGAGGCGCGGTCGAGGTTGCCGGTGGGTTCGTCGGCGAGGAGCAGGCGCGGTTGCATCACGGTGGCGCGACCGATGGCGACGCGCTGACGTTGACCGCCGGAGAGCTGGTCCGGGCGGTGGTGGGCGCGCGCCTCCAGGCCATAGTCCTTGAGGATTGCCGCTACCCGCGGCTGGCGCTCTTCAGGCGCAATGCCTGCCAGTATCATCGGGAGCTCAATATTCTGTGCTGCGCTCAGGCGGGGAATGAGGTGAAAAAACTGGAAAACGAAACCGATACGGTCGCGGCGTAGCCGTGCCTGCTCCTTATCACTGTAGCTGTGGATCTCCTGGCCTTCCAGACGGTAGCTGCCGCGGCTGGGTCTATCCAGCAGACCGATAATATTGAGCAGACTGGATTTGCCGGAACCGGAGGGACCCATTAGTGAGATGTAATCACCCTGCGCGATGTTGAGGGTGATATCGTTCAGGGCATGCACCTGCTGATCACCCACATCAAACAGGCGGTGGATTCCCTGTAGTTCAATCAGGCTGTCCACCGTTATGGCTCTTCAGTTTCTATGGTGACGGTTACCCCATCGACCAGTCCTTCGCGATTGGTCGAGGTAATGATGCGATCGCCGGCTGCCAGACCGGAGATGATCTCGGTGTAACGCCAGTTGCTCAGGCCGGTCTCCACGGTGCGCGTGATAAGCTGGCTCTCCTCGCCAATCAGGTACACCTTGTTCTCATCGATGAGCGCCTCGCTGGGAATACGCAGCACACTGTCGTGGCTATCCAGAATAATCTCAACATCGGCACTGTAACCGGGCAGCAGTAATTTGACCTGTTCGGGCTCGCTAAAGAAGACTTCAACCTCTACGGTACGCGCCTGCTTTTCCACATCGAGTACGTAGGGGGCGATGCGCTGTACCTGACCGTTGAACTCCTGACCGGGTAAGGCGTCGAGGGTAATACGAGCGGGAAGGCAGGTCTCGACCAGCGGCACATCCACCTCGTCGATAGGTGCGGAGGCGTAGAGGCAGCTGGCATCAAGGATGTCGACCGCTGGAGGGGTGGGGATGCCGGGGGGCGAGGGGGTGACAACCTCTCCGGGCTCACCGTTGATCTCGGCAATGACACCGTCGAAGGGGGCGCTCAGCAGGGTGCGCTCCAGATGACTTTCGGCCAGTTGCACCTGAGCGGCGCTAACCTGCTCCATCGCCTCGGCGGCACGGCAGGCGGCGGCATTGACCTGCGCCTCGCTATGGCTCTTGTCGCGTAGCTCTTCACTGGCCAGTTTACGTTGATAGAGGTTGCTGATTCGCTGCCACTCGCTTTGTGCGTTCGCCGCCTTGAGACAGGCCTGTTCGCGCTGTGCGAGTGCGGCACGTGCTTCACTTTGTGCCAGCTCCAGCCTGGCCTCAAGGTCCTTGCTCCACAACTGGAGCAGCGGCTGGCCAGCCTTAACCTGTTGACCCTTTTTTACCAGTAACTGCTCCACCTGTCCGCCGCTGAGCGGGGCCAGTTTTGCACGGCGACAGGACTTGACCGTGCCGGCACGGGTGTTGGCGACACTCTTCTCTACGGTACCGGTTTCAACTTCAGCAGCCGTGATGGCAATGGGCTCCGGGCGACTGATGGACCAGACCAGGAGCACTGCGGCGATGAGTACCGCGACGGCAATCAGTCTGCGTCGTTGTTTCTGATTCATCAATGATTGTTCCTTTTTAATCGCAGTATAGACGAGAACCGTTGCGTCATGTTCATTGCCAATGGGTGTATTCCTCGTCAAATCTAGCTATGATTAGCGGATAATTCTTAAGCAGATACAGTCTAATGACGAGTGAGGATGGATGATGAAGTTACAACAAACGATGGCTCTGCTGTGTGCCTTCGCGGTAACCCCGGTGATGGCCGACAGTATCGATGTCAATCTGCACGATGATGCAATTCGCGGCACCTATACCATGCAGCTGACCAGTACCAAGGGTTTGAGTGGTGAGGTGGGGCTGCTTTATGCCGAAGATCAGGCGAATAACAGTGAAATGCTGTTGCACGCGGGGGTACTGGTTTCCGGAGAGAACTGGAGCAAGTCAGGTACCTTCGATATCGCCATGGGCGCACGCCTGGTATATGCCTCTCCCGATCCTTTTGATATGGCGGCCCTGGCCTTCGGTGGTCGGGTGCGCTTTTCACCGGTGCCGCGTCTCGGAATCGGTGGTCACTTTTACTATGCCCCCGATATCACCTCCTTTATGGACAGCGATGAGTATCAGGAGATGGGGCTACGCCTGGACTACCAGGTGCTGCCGCAGGCCTTTGTCTATCTGGGACATCGTACTGTTCAGATCGAGTTCGTCGGCGTACCGGGTGATGTGGAAATGGATGATGAGGCGCACGTCGGCTTCAAGATGCTGTTCTGATTTTCAGTCCGTAGTTGGGCACAAAAAAAACCGGTATCTCATGATACCGGTTTTTTTATACATGGAGTTTAATGGAGGGCCTTCTCATGCGGAGGCAAGGAGGGCCTCTTCCAGCTCCGCAAAGGTACGGGCGATCTCGGCGGTATCAATATCAACACCCAGCTGCTTACTGATCTGCTTGGTAGAGAAGATCCCGCGCAGGGTCTGATTACCTTCGTCGTCTGTATCCACCACCAGGGCGTGCTGGCGACCGACGACCTTCATCGTCTCAACGATGTCGCCCACCATGACCTTCTCCACCATCGACATCTGTAGTACGTCCAGCTTGTCGGCAGGGGTCATGATATCCTGCAGAAAAATATCATCACGCTTGCCGCCTACCTTCTGTATATATTTTATCGGGCGGTCACCCTGAATATCGGTGGCGGTAATAATGCCGAGGATCTTGTTCGACTGCTCGGTAACGAGAAGTAGTCGAACATTACTGGCAATCATACGCTGCTCAGCGGCATTGAGGGTTGCACAGGGGCCCATGGTGATGGCTGCCACCCGGGTAAAGTCGGTCATCACATCAGTGGCAGGGCTGTTGGCTCGCACACGCTCCGGCAGAACCTGCAGAGGACGGTGATAAGTTGTGTCCTGATTCAGGCTGGAGTAGGAAAGCGCTTCGTAGTTGTCGGTATTCATTGGTACCCTCCGTTATGTTGTTTGGTGCACCTGCTACTATGAATAAAGCATGGCGGCGTCTATTTCAATTATTCGGCAGCAGAATGTTTTTCGTCTTCTATCAGTGAATTGAATGAAAGTAGCTACTTATAAAGTAATATTTTTTGATCTCTTCCATACCCTGATCAACGTCACCACCGCCCCGGGTGCTTCCGGGCGCTACACCGCAGACATACTCGGTGTGGGGAGGGAGGAGTGGAATGCTGCCTGTTTTTCTGCGGCACACGACATTACCGGGCCGACACAGCAGCATGAGGTGATCCGCTCTTTAGCTCATTCACTGGATCCCTCTATTCCTATAGAAAAGATTGATGAAGCTGCCGACGAACGCCAGCGTCGTTTTGACTATGCCCTGTTGCATGTGGAGCCCGAGGTCCTGAGTTTATTGCAGCAGTTACGAAACAGGGGGCTTCGTCTGGGGCTGATCTCCAACGCCTCTACCGATGAGGTGGCAGCGTGGCCTGACTCGCCGCTCAGCCCGTTATTCGATGCGGCGATATTCAGCTGCCACTGTGGTTTCTGTAAGCCACAGCCGGAGATCTATCACCATGCACTACAGCGCATGGGGGTCGCGGTAACGGAAGCCTTATTCGTGGGAGATGGCGGCAGCGAAGAGCACCAGGGGGCCCGCCGGGTGGGGCTGGATAATGTACTGCTTACCCGTTATCTGGCTCACTATGATGAGGAGAGGCTGGCTGCGCGACGGGCTGATACCCGCTGGCAGATAGAGCGGTTACCGCAACTGTTGACGATTCTCGAACAGACATAAAAAAAGGGAGCCGGAGCTCCCTTTTTTATTTCAATGACGCCGCAGCTTAGTTGCTGGCGAAGTCCTTGAGTTTCTTCAGCGGGCGAACCTTTACTTGAATCGAGGCAGGCTTGGCCTTGAACATGGTCTCTTCGCCGGTGAAGGGGTTGATACCCTTGCGTGCCTTTTTGGCAGGCTTCTTCACGGTGGTGATCTTCAGCA
>JBFFJV010000097.1:0-8351 GCA_041555695.1 Thiohalomonadaceae bacterium
CAGCTTGTCTGCTTCGGTGCTCTCCTGGAAGTAACGGTCTGAGGAACCCTGTGAGCCCCCCATGGCACCAAGAGAACCCATGCCGCGGTAGGACTTGTAAGAGCGTCCCTGGAACAGCTCAACCTCACCGGGGGCCTCTTCAGTACCGGCCAGCATAGAACCGACCATGATGGTGTAGCCGCCAGCAACGATCGCCTTGGCCATATCACCGGAGAAGCGGATACCGCCATCGGCAATCAACGGTACGCCAGTACCTTCCAGGGCCTGGGCAACGTTATCGATGGCAGAGATCTGCGGTACACCCACCCCGGCAACGATACGGGTAGTACAGATGGAACCTGGACCGATACCGACCTTAACCGCATCAGCGCCCGCCTCGACCAGTGCCCTGGCGGCGTCACCGGTGGCGATATTACCGCCAATCACCTGCAGGTCAGGGAAGTTCTTCTTCACCCAGGCAACACGGTCCAGCACGCCCTGCGAGTGACCATGCGCAGTATCGACAACAATCACGTCAACACCGGCATTGTAGAGCGCCTCAACGCGCTCATCGGTGCCAGCCCCCACGCCCACGGCAGCTCCCACACGCAGGCTACCGGACTCATCCTTACAGGCGTTGGGCTTATCGGTCGCCTTCTGGATATCTTTAACGGTGACCATACCACGCAGCCTGAAGTTATCGTCGACCACCAGCACCTTCTCGATGCGGTTCTCGTGCAACAGGGCCTGAACGGTCTCGCGGTCGGTGCCCTCCTTAACCGTGACCAGCTTCTCCTTGGGGGTCATGATGGTGGAGACCGCATCATCGTAGTGGGTCTCAAAGCGCACATCACGACTGGTGACGATGCCAACCAGGTCTTCACCATCCACCACCGGCACACCCGAGATATTCTCAGCACGGGTCAATTCAATCAACTGACCGATGGTCATCGTCGGCGGCACGGTGATCGGGTCCTTAATCACACCACTCTCAAACTTCTTCACCATGCGTACCTGGCGGGCCTGCTCTTCAGCAGTCATATTCTTGTGGATGATGCCGATGCCCCCCTCCTGCGCCAGGGCGATCGCCAGGCGGTGCTCGGTCACAGTATCCATCGCGGCCGAGAGAATCGGGATATTGAGGGTAATACCACGGGTGAGCTTGGTGGAGAGGTCCACATCCTTGGGCAGCACGTTGGAGTGGGCCGGTACCAGCAGTACGTCGTCAAATGTAAGGGCTTCCTGGGCGATTCTCATGATATTTGGTATCCGCGCTGTCAATATAAACGATCAATTATAGAGATTGACTCCCTCCGGGTAAACTGGCTAGCCTGTAATGATTGTCGAAAATCGGCAATGACGAACACGGATGTCCGTACTGAAGAGGTTGGATCCCCCCGATATATATCAACCAATTGGAGGACATTAATGAAAAAATCCCTATTTATCGCATCCCTCGCCCTGCTCGCCAGCGCCTGTGCCAGCACTCAGACTGCCCAGGTAGCAGCTACTCCCGAGAACGCCGCCATTGCCATCGCGGCGGCCGAAGCCGCCAGCAGCAAGGCCGCCGCCGTGGGTTATCAGTGGCGCGATACCAGCAAGCTCATCGACTCAGCGAAAGAGGCTTCTGCGGCCAAGGACGCTGCTAAAGCTATCAAGCTGGCTGAGCTGGCACTGCACCAGAGCGAAAATGCCCTGAAGCAGCAGGCACAACAGAAGGATGCCGCCAGCCGTTTCTAATGGCCGGTTAGTCAAGAAGTTGAAAAAGGCCGCACCAGGCAACTGGGCGGCCTTTTTCTTTTCCAGCCTCTATCAGCCATCTGCTAGAATCCCCTACATGCCCGATAACTCCACAGCTACAACCGAAATCCAGCACGAGGTCTACTCCATCTCCCGTCTCAATCGCGAGGCGCGAGCCCTGCTGGAGGGTAACTTTCCGCTGCTGTGGGTTGAGGGGGAGATCTCCAACCTGGCCCGTCCGCGCTCCGGCCACCTTTACTTTACCCTGAAGGATGAATTCGCCCAGGCACGTTGCGCCATGTTCCGCATGCGAGCGACCAACCTGGCCTTCACCCCGCGCGATGGGACTCAGGTGATGGCGCGGGTGCGGGTCAGCCTCTATGAAAATCGTGGCGACTTCCAGCTGATCGTCGACCATATGGAAGAGGCAGGCGACGGTGCCCTGCGCCGTGCCTTCGATGAGCTGAAGCAGCGGTTGCAACAAGAGGGCCTGTTCGAGGAGGCACGCAAACGCCCCCTGCCCACCCTGCCCCGCACCATCGGTGTCGTCACCTCCCCCAGCGGCGCGGCAATCCGCGATATCCTTACCGTACTGAAGCGACGCTTCCCGGCGATCTGCGTAGTGATCTACCCGGTGGCGGTGCAGGGTGAGGCGGCGGGTCGGGAGATCGCCGAGGCGATTGCCATGGCAGGCCAGCGTAACGAATGCGAGGTGTTGATCGTCGGCCGCGGCGGCGGCTCACTGGAGGATCTGTGGGCCTTCAACGAGGAGGTGGTGGCACGCGCGATACACGACTCCCCCATCCCGGTAGTCAGTGCCGTGGGCCACGAGGTCGATTTCAGCATCAGTGATTTTGTCGCCGACATGCGCGCCGCCACCCCCTCCGCCGCCGCCGAACTACTCAGCCCCGATGCCGCACAGTGGCAGATCCGCATCGAGGCGATGCACCAGCGCCTCACCCAGGCGATGGGCCGACGCCGGCAGAGGGCACAACACCAGCTGGAGGGACTGCGCAAGCGACTACGCCACCCCGGTCATCAACTACAGCAGATCGCCCAGCGGCTTGATGGGCTGGAGTGGCGAATGAACATGGCCCAACGCCAGCAGCAGCAACGGTGTCAGACGCAACTTAGCCGCCTGATTTCGCGCCTGCAGCGTCACGCCCCGCAGGCACAACTTCAGCGACTACAGACACGCCAGCAGTCACTGCAATCCCGCCTGCATCAGGCCATGCAGCAGAAGCTGGCACAGAGCCGGAATCAGCTTGGCTTACAGGCACGAACCCTGGAGGCCGTCAGCCCGCTGGCCACCCTGCATCGCGGTTATAGTATCGTCACCCGGGAGCAGGACGGTGCGCTGATTGAGAAGAGTCAGCAGGTTGAACCTGGCACCCGGATCCGTGCCAAACTATCGGAAGGTGAACTATTATGCCGTGTCGAGGAACGTTTTGATGTTGAATAAGCTAAAACCACTACTGCTATCTCTTCTGTTATTACCGCTGAGCACCGTGGCACAGCAACTCCCGCGTGCCTCTGCCGTCCCCGGCGGCATTGCTGTCATCAATCTTGGCGAGGCAGCAGAAAAACCCGAGGTCCACTACAAGGGAAAGAAGGTACTGGTGACCCGGCAGAATGATGAATGGCTGGCAGTGGTAGGACTCTCCCTCTCCAGCAAACCGGGCACCCACAGCCTGCGTACCTTTATCGATGGCAGGCAGGGAGAGGAGAGCTTTAAGGTCAGCGACAAAAAATATGAAGAGCAGCACATCACCCTGAAAAACAAGCGCATGGTCAACCCCTACGCCAAGGATATGGACCGTATCCGTGATAATCAGGCACGCAGCCGTGCCGCCTTCGCCAGCTGGGATAAACAGCGCGAGGCAGAGCTCAACTTTGCCACCCCGGTGGAGGGGCGTATTAGCGGTACCTTTGGTAAAAAGCGCTTCTTCAATGAGCAGCCGCGCAAACCCCACAGCGGGCTCGATATCGCCGCCCCCAGCGGCACCCCGATCATCGCCCCCGCAGCAGGCACTATCATTGAGACCGGCGACTACTTCTTTAACGGTAACACGGTATTTATCGATCACGGTGAGGGGTTAATCACCATGTTCTGCCACATGGACAGCATCGGCGTTAAGGTCGGGCAGACTGTCGCTCGCGGCGAGACGGTAGGCACGGTAGGAATGACGGGTCGGGTTACCGGGCCCCATCTGCACTGGACCATCAGTCTTAACAACAGCCGCGTCGACCCGGGCCTGTTCCTCAGCCATGAGACGATGGCTGCACTGGATGCACCCAATCATAAAAAATAACCCAGTTATACGCACACCCGGCAACATTAAGTATCCCTTAAGCTTGGATGGGTACGGTATCATCACATCAAAAATTCAAGGAATAGATATGAGACGCCACATCACACTCCTGGCGCTGCTTCTGCTGGCAACACCGATGGCCTATGCACTGCAAGCCGCCCCCGATTTCAGCCTCGCCGGTATCGACAGCCAGGTCAGCCTCGCCGAGAAAAAGGGCAAGGTGATCTACCTGGACTTCTGGGCCTCCTGGTGTGCCCCCTGCCGTAAATCCTTTCCCTGGATGAATCAGCTACAGGCGCGCTATGCCGATCAGGGGCTGGAGATCATCGCCATCAATCTCGACAAGAGCCGCGAGGACAGCCAGGCGTTTCTCGCTGCCACCCACCCCGAGTTCACCATCGCCTTCGACCCGCAGGGAGAGACCGCAGAGAGTTACCAGGTCATGGGCATGCCCAGCTCCTACCTTATTGATCGCAACGGACTACTGCTTCACAGCCACATCGGCTTTCGTGACAAAGATAAAGCTGCACTCGAATCACAAATAGAAGAGCTATTAAAACAATGATAATTCCATCTCAAATTCAACACGCCCTGTGGGGGCTGTTGCTGCTGACACTCAGCGGCTGCAGTTTCAGTGAGGTCAAACCCTGGGATCGCAACCTGCTGGCCCAGGATAAAATGCAGCTGGTGGTCGACCCGGTAGAGGCCTATCTGGACGAGCACATCTATTTCAGTAAAGAGGCCGCCTTCGGTGGTCAGGGTATCGGTGGAGGAGGCTGCGGATGCAACTAAAAAGACACCCCCAATCGATCCGCGCTGCCCTGGCCGCTGCCACCTGCACGGTACTGGCCCAGCCACTGGAGGCCACCGCCCAGACCGCTTCAGATGAGGGCACATGGGATATACAGAGCGGTATTCTGTTCTACGATGAAGGCGATCGCATTCAGGTAATCGAGCCGGTAGTCGATGCCAGCAAGACCCTGGAAGATGGCAGCCTGCTTACCCTGCGCGCTGTAGTCGACACCGTTACCGGTGCCTCACCCAACGGGGCGAGCGCCAGCGATACGGTACAGACCTTTACCTCGCCTTCAGGTAACAGCACCTACACCGCTGCCATTGGCGAAACACCCATGCGTAATGTGGAAGATGTACGCGTTGCCTTCAGCGGCGAATGGGAGAAGGAGCTGACACGCATGGTGCGCAACACCCTGGGGGGCGGGATCTCCAATGAGACCGATTTCCTCTCACTGAGCATCTCCGACACCATTAAACTCGATGTCAATAATCGCCAGACCACACTTGCCGCCGGGCTGGGTCTGACCCTCGATAATGTTAGCCCCAGCGGGGGCACCCCGGTAGAGATGCAGCTGCTCAGCGCCCCTTCATCCGGTGTGGGTGGCGATGAAACCAAGAACAGTGTTGAGCTGATGCTGGGTGTGACCCAGATCCTCAGCCCCAGGACCCTGACACAACTCAACTACACCATGAGTCATAGCAGCGGTTACCTCACCGACCCCTACAAGATACTCAGTGTGGTCGATGGAACCAGCGGCAGCACACTCGACTACCGCTACGAGAAACGCCCCGACAGCCGCACCAGCAACATCCTGAACTGGCGTCTCAACCATCAGCTCAACGAGGATGTGATCTACCTTGGCTATCGCTATTTCACCGATGACTGGGGCATCAACGCCCACACCGTCGACCTGAAGTACCGCAGTGAACTGGGCAACGGGCTCTACCTGCAGCCCCACCTGCGCCTCTACCAGCAGAGTGCTGCCGACTTCTACCATCACAGTCTGGTAGCTGGCACGACAGTTCCGGAAAATGCCAGTGCAGATCTGCGCCTGGCCGAGATGGACAGCACCACCATCGGCCTCAAACTGGGGATGCCCCTGGCAGGCGGTGACTTTACGGTACGCATTGAGCACATGACGCAGGAGGGCGAAAGCAGTCCGGCCAATGCCATCGGCGTGCAGCAGAACTACGACCTCTATCCAACACTGGATGCCAACATCATCCAGTTTGGTTATCACTTCGAGTTCTGATGCAACGGCACTGGCAGTGGCACAACGTGAGCTAAAAGCGGCCCCCGGTGGTGACTACTGGGTCGGTCGCTTTGCCGCCATGGCCAGCCCCTGTGAATTGCTGCTGGAGGTTTCCGCTCGTAACGAGGCGCAACGGCTGCTGGATATTGCCGCTGACGAGGCACAGCGCATCGAAAAAAAATACAGCCGCTACCGTAAAGCCAACCTCATCCACCGTATCAACCACGCAGAGGGGGCTCGCGTCGAAGTCGACGAGGAGACCACACGCCTGCTCGACTACGCCGATCAGCTTTACCGACTAAGCGAGGGGCTGTTCGACATCACAGCAGGGGTGCTGCGGCGGGTGTGGCACTTTGAGGCGGGGGCCCCCTTCCCCGAGGCAAGTGAGGTGGTGCAGTGCCTTCAGCATATCGGCTGGCAGAAGGTGCGCTGGAAGGCTCCGCACATAACTCTGCCAGCCGGTATGGAACTCGACCTTGGCGGCATTGGCAAGGAGTACGCGGTAGATCGCACCGCGGCACTACTTGCCGCCGAGACCGACAGCTCCTTTGTCATCAACTTCGGTGGCGACCTGTTTATCAATAAACCGCGCCGCGACGGCAACCCCTGGCAAGTTGCAGTCGATGACCCGGATGCCAGCGGCCGCCACCATGTCGGCGCGGTTGGCATCAGCTCGGGCGCACTAGCCACCAGTGGCGATGCCCGCCGCCACCTGCTGCACAATGGCAGGCGCTACGGTCATATCCTCAATCCACAAACCGGCTGGCCGGTAGAAAATGCCCCACGCTCCATCACCATCCATGCCGGCAGCTGCATGGAAGCCGGCATGCTCGCCACAATTGCCATGTTACAGGGCGCTGCTGCAGAGGAGTTTCTGCAAGCCCAGGGCCTCCCCTACTGGCTTATAGACTAAACCCGATCTTTGTAGCGATAGCTCTGATCGCGTAAACTGTACGGGTTTTTTACGTAAATCCTAAGGAATTCACATGCAAATTTCAGCCAACATGGTCGTCTCCATCGACTACACCCTTACTGATGATAAGGGCGCCGTCATCGACAGCTCTGAGGGTCGTGAGCCTTTAGCCTATATTCAGGGTATTGGTAACATCATCCCCGGCCTGGAGCGTGCGCTGGAAGGCAAGGCCCAGGGCGATTCACTCAAGGTTAGCATCGCCCCCGAAGACGGTTACGGCGAGCGTAGCGATGAACTCTCTCAGGCAGTGCCGAAAGAGATGTTCGAGGGTGCTGACGAGGTACAGGTCGGGATGCAGTTTCAGACCATGACCGAGTCCGGTCCCCAGGTCGTTACCGTGGTAGCGGTCGATGACGAGCACGTCACTGTCGACGGCAACCACCCGCTGGCTGGCGAAAACCTCAACTTTGATGTCACCATCGTCGACATTCGTGAGGCCAGTGCAGAAGAGCTGGAGCACGGTCACGTACACGGCCCGGAAGGTCACGATCACTAATCGTCGCGTTCATCCGAAATAAAAAAGCCCCGCACTGCGGGGCTTTTTTTTGCCGGGGTATCCCGGGAGAAATCTGTCCGACACCGCAAACAGCTAATCACATTATCCTGCACTAGTCTTCGTCAAAGGCATCGGGGGTTGCCATCATTTTCTCCATGGCCTGCTGCGCCCGCTTTCGCGCAAGACGCTCATCCTCTGCCGCTCTCTTATCCTCTGCCTGCTGTCTACGACGCTTCTGCTCCTGTTTCAGCCTTGCTTCATCTGCAAGACGTGCCTGTTCAGCGCGTTCCGACTCTATCCCCTCCAGCTCAATACGCTTACGCTCTGCCTTCTCACGAACGATGCGTTGTTGTGCGGCATACTGCTGCGCTTTTAATGCCTCAGCCGTCTGCTGGCGCCGCTGCTGTAGTTGATTGAGTTTCTCTTCTGCCGTCGCCTCTCCCTGACCAAGCGCCTTCCGATACCATTGCTCAGCAATATCAAAATTCTGTTCGGTACCATGCCCCTCTTCATACATCTCCCCCAGCTTGATCTGGGCCTCAGGCTTACCGTAGTCGGCCATCTGCTGCTGATATTTAAAGACACTGTCCCACATGTCATCTGCAGCATGTAACGAGAGAGGTGAAATCAGCAATAGAAGAAAAGTAACCAGGCTGGAGATTAACGGTCTGTTCCCGAAGAGAACCATAATGCCACCTTATTATTGAGAAAATTGTTGTGTCTCATGAATAGTGTCATCTCAGTCACACTCTATCTATGACTGAAAGCACAGATTTAGACATCGTCTTGTCCGATTAGGCAGG
>JBFFJV010000098.1:0-8319 GCA_041555695.1 Thiohalomonadaceae bacterium
CGCCCCCAGACCCCGGTTGACGAGTGTCACGCCCCCTGCGATTAGTCACGAGCAGGCGGATAACGAGGACACCGCCGCCATTCAGATCGAACAGGATGAAGAGGGAACCATTAAGCTCATCATCCAGCGTGAGCATCTGCGCATGGCACCTGAAACGCCCCTGCCAGCGCCCGAGACGGATGAAGATGACTCGCACCAGTCCCCCTCTGAGGTGACAGGCCAGCAACCCGGCACCGCGGCGCAAGGGGAAGAGGAGGCCCTGCGACCCGATGCCGACTGGCCCCAACCCGCCTCGCTGCCCGAGCCCTGCGACTGTACCCACATTGTGGTGAAGGGCGACACCCTGTGGGCCATCGCCAAGCAGTACACCAACAATGCCTATAACTATCCGGAGCTGGCTCGCCAGAGCGGGATCCGTAACCCGCACCGCATCTACCCCGGCAACAAGGTGCGCATTATCGTACGCTAAGCAGGAAACGTTTTATGAACGATGTTCTTCTCTGTAGTGAAATTGATTTTGACGCCCTCGCGGCGCTGCTGGCCCGCTTCGGTCTCAGTCTGGAGCGGGTAGCCGACGGCGAGCCTATCCCCGGTAGCTGGTTTGGTGACCCGGAGGCGGGCATTATCGCCCGCCGCGTACTGGTACGCGGCGACACCCCGCTGCACTCGGCGCTGCACGAAAGCTGTCACCTCATCTGTATGGATGAGGGACGTCGTGCGGAGCTACACACCAACGCCGGTGGCGACTACGATGAGGAGAACGCGGTCAATTATATGGAGATCACCCTCGGCGACTACCTGCCCGGAGTCGGGCGCGAGCGTATCTTTGCCGATATGGATAGCTGGGGTTACACCTTTCGCCTCGGCTCAGCCCGCGCCTGGTTTGAACAGGACGCCGAAGATGCGCGCCAATGGCTGCTGCAACATCAGCTACTCAATAATGACGGCTCCCCCACTTGGAAACTACGCACCTGACCCTCACTATCCTTAGTTGATGGTTGAACAGTCGATGCCGTCTGACTAAGCTCAGAAGGCGAGCTAAGCGGCTCATCAACCTGAGAACACCATGGAGATGTCATGAACTTCGCAACCATACACAACTACTACGAGTCGCTGGTCATCGAGCATGTAATGCAAACCGTCGCCAAAAACGGCGATTACGATGAAGACTATTTAGAGGATGTCGTCTGCCTGGCCCTCAACCAGCTACCCGCCCGTTATGTACGCCACGATGTGGACATGGCCTTCTTTCTCACCACCCGTGAACGGGAGAAGATGCAGCATGACATCATCGAGGCGGTACTCAACGCCGCCAAAACCGTAAACGATCGCAACCGCGAGAACGAATAAACCAAGCAACGCCCCCTGCCAGGGAGGGTGGTGTGCAGAGCGGAGGCACCATGAATACACCCACAGATACCAGCACCGAGACAACCCCCATCGCCATCGAAGTGGAGACCCACTACGTGGAGGAGGAGTCCTACCCGGCGGACGAGCGTTTCGTCTTCGCCTACACCATCACCATCCGCAATAACGGAGACACCCCGGCCAAGCTACTGACCCGCCACTGGGTGATCACCGATGGGCACGGCAAGGTGGAGGAGGTGCATGGCGAAGGGGTCGTCGGCGAGCAGCCCCACATCGGCCCCGGTGACTACTTCCGCTATACCAGCGGGGCGGTGCTCGACACCCCCATCGGCACCATGGAGGGGAGTTACCAGATGCTCAGCGATAGCGGCGAACATTACGACACGCCGATCCCCCTGTTTACCCTGAGCCAGCCGCACAGCCTGCACTAATGGGACTCAAGCAGAGCTATACCCTGCTTGCCCCGCTCTACGACCTGCTTATCGCCGGGGCAAGCGAGGCGGTACGTGCGCAGAACCTTAAGCCGTTGCATGCCGAGCAGGGCAGGGAGATCCTGCTGATGGGCATCGGCAGCGGTCTCGACATCCCCCACCTGCCTGCCGGACACCACTATACCGGCATCGACCTCACCCCGGCGATGCTCAACAGGGCTCGGGAGCGTGCCGACGGCCGTACGGACATCGTACTGCACGAAGGCGATGTGATGGACATGCCCTACGCCGACAACAGTTTCGATATTGTGGTGATGCACTTAATCCTGGCGGTAGTACCACAACCACAGCTCGCCCTGTGCGAGGCGAGCCGTGTGCTACGCCCCGGTGGGCGTATCTTGATCCTCGATAAATTCCTGCGTCCCGGCACCCTGGCTCCGCTTCGTCGCACCCTTAACCTGATCACCCGGCATATCGCCACCCGAACCGACGTGGTGTTTGAAGAGGTATTAAGCAGCTGCCCCCAACTTACTCTACATCACGACCAGCCGGCGCTGCTCGGTGGCTGGTTCCGTCGGGTGGAGTTAAAGAAAGAGTCATAATGACACCGCCGTATAGCGCTAAGGCTGCAACGACTCCAGCAAAACAGCACCACCCCAGCAAAGGCTTATACTCACGCTCTAGCCGCCTGCAGCAATACTGTTAGAATAGGCAGAACCAGGAGCCAGGAAGAACCATGAGTAGCTACGCCATCGGCGACATTCAGGGCTGTTTTGATGAACTGCAACAGCTGCTGCATCAGATTCAATTCGACCCCAGCAAGGACCGCATCTGGTTTACCGGTGACCTGGTCAACCGCGGCCCCCGGTCATTAGACACGCTGCGCTTCGTCAAGGGGCTAGGCGACAGCGCCGTCACGGTGCTGGGCAACCATGACCTGCACTTGCTCGCGGTGTGGCAAAACAAACACAAACACTTCAGCTCCAACGACAGCCTTAAGGCGATCTTCGAGGCCGATGACTGCGAGCAGTTACTGCAGTGGCTGCGCCACCAGCCGCTGATGCACTACGACAGTGAACTGGACTACGCCATGTTCCATGCCGGGCTGCCACCGCAGTGGGACCGTGATGAGGCACTGGCACGTGCCGGCGAGGTTGAAGAGGTCCTGCGCGGTAAATCGTTTCACGAGTTTCTTGGCCACATGTATGGCAACAAACCGACTCACTGGTCGGAAAACCTGAAGGGGTGGGACAGGCTACGCTTTATCGTTAACTGCTTTACCCGGCTGCGACTTTGTGATGCCAAGGGCCGGCTTGAATTTAAACACAAGGGCGAATTACACGATGCCCCCGAGGGCTATCGGCCCTGGTTTGAACTGGAGCAGCGCCGTAGCGCAACACAGCGCCTGGTGTTCGGCCACTGGTCAGCGCTGGGGCTATATCAGCAACATAACGTCAACGGTATCGATACCGGTTGCCTGTGGGGCGGCTCACTCACTGCGCTGCACCTGGAAACGGGCGAAGCGATCTCTCTTGAGTGTGAGGGTTTTCAGAAACCCTGAGCTATTTACTTATCATCGGCCTCTAGCAGCAAGGCAGAGAACTCTTGCGCCGGCATCGGTTTATAGAAATAGTAACCCTGATAGTGGAAACAGCCGAAAGAGTCGAGTAACTCCTTCTCCTCCTTGGTCTCCACACCTTCTGCAATAACATCAATATCCATGCTATTGGCCATCATAATGATGGTCTCGGTGATTGAACGCGACACCTTGTTAATGGTGATATCGCGCACAAAGCTCTGATCCACCTTGAGCTGATCGATGGGGATACGATGTAGATAAGAGAGTGAGGAGTAGCCGGTACCGAAGTCATCCAGCGAGATGCGGATCCCCAGCTCCTTTAGTGTATTAATGGTGTTTATCGCCTGTTGCGGATCGGCGACCAGCGCCGTCTCGGTCAGCTCTATTTTGATGTACTCCGGTGGCACCGCAAACTCAATCAGGTTCTTCTTCAGGTTGTCGATAAAGCAGTTATCCTGAAACTGCTTGGCACTCATATTAAGAGAGATGCAATCAAAATTCTCAGGCAAACCGGCAGCAAGTAAACGCGCCAGTTCACTAATGCCCTCACGGAAAACGAAACTTCCAATCTCATGAATCAGATCACTCCGCTCAGCCAGAGGGATAAAGTGGGCAGGAGAGATAAAGTTGCCCTTGTGCTTCCAGCGCAGCAATGCCTCGGCGCCACACACTTTTCCGTCCCCATCCACCTGTGGCTGATAATAGAGCATCAGCTCACCGTTGGCTGCTGCCGCACGCATGGCGACCTCCATCCGGTAGGACTCAACCGCTGCCTGGTGCAACTCTTCAGAGAAAAAGTTGTAGCTGGCCCCCTCCGTCTGCTTGGCCCTATCCAGGGCGACAAAGGCGTTTTGCATGATTTCCTGGGAGCTCTGCCCCTCCTGTGGAAAGGCCGCAATACCAATATTAATGGTCGTCCTCACAACATGGCCGTCAATCTCTTCACCACTGCCGGCGAAGTGAATAATGGACTCTGCGACCTGGCTACCATGGGTGGAGAGATCATTGCCAGGTTCTACCCTTGGCATGGCCAGCAGGAAACTGCTGCCACTGGCGCGCCCGAGTACCGCACCCAGGCCATACTTCTCCCGAACCTTGGAAATAAACCGCTCAATGTACCTGTCGATCACTGCCGTACCCAGCGACTCATTCAGTAGACCCAGCTGAACAAAACGCATATAGAACAATAAACCGCGCTCACCGACCGGCCGTGCAAGCGTGATCTCCTTATGCAGCAACTCGGTAAACAACTGGCGGTTTGGCAGGCCCGTAGGCTGGTCATAGTTACTAATGTAGCTCAGTTGCTCTTCGGCCTGCTTAAGCTGGGAAATATCACTAAAACTGGCGACATAGTGATTCACCCTGCCCCGCTCATCCTGCACCGCGTTAATACGCAGCCACTCGGGATAGATCTCACCATTCTTGCGTTTATTCCATACCTCTCCGATCCAGAAGCCACGGCTGTTAAGCTTCGACCACATCTCACGATAAAACGCCTCTTCATGTCGTCCAGACTTGAGAATGGAGGGATTTTTGCCAATCACCTCATCGGCCTCATAGCCGGTGATTTCGCTAAACATCCGGTTGGCACGAAGAATGCGCCCGGCTGCATCGGTCACCACAATGGCCTCATTGGTGTCGAATGCCACCGCAGCAATTTTCAGCTCCCCCTCATTGGCTCGCTGCTCAGTCACATCAATCCCGCTGGCAATCACAAACTCCACCTGACCCTCCTCATCAAGCAGTACCGTTCTGGCCCAGTCAATCAGACGCAGCTCCCCTGAGCTGGTCAGCCAATAACTCGTTTGAGTACAGGGGAACTGATCGACGGCAAGCCCCAGAAATTCCGCCTCAACCTTAAGCCGCTGCTCCACAGGGATCAGCGTCTCCCACACAGGCCGGTCAATCACCTCTTCACGTTTAAAACCGGTTACCCGTTCAGCCGTACGATTAAAACGAATCACGGTGCCTTCACGGTCCAGAACAGTTACCACGGCCCCAAGCGTATCAACCAGCTTATTGGCAAACTCCGCATTGCGCAGCGACTCACGCGAAAGCTCGGCAGCCAGCTGACCCGCCTCCGTCAAAGAGCGCTGGTTCTCTTCCGCGAGCCTTAGCGCGAAGCCCTTCTCCTTTTGCGTCAGTTTTAAATCGCTATTGAGGACGACACCGGTAATCATCAAAATCACCATCACCACGGTAATCACCAGCGCAGATAAGACCTCCACGCTCATCCCCTTGTCGGCGGCCAGGCAGATCGCATTGGGGTCGACAATCTGTGCCCCCATCGCCGTGTAGTGCATTCCAGCAATGGCGATGCCCATAATGATCGAGGCAATGCTCTTTTTCAGGTCGAAAAAGGTCTCACTTTGCGAATAGACAAAGGCAAAGCGAATGGCAAAGAAGGAGGCAACATAGGCAATCAACAGTGAGGCCATAAACAGCGTGGGGTCAAACTCAATGGCAGGCGACATCTGCATCGCATAAATGCCTGTGTAGTGCATGCCGGCAATCCCGGCCCCCATCATCAGGGCACTCAGGGCGTTGCTAGAAATATCGAGTTTCTCACTGGCAAAGATCACATAGAGTGCAATCATGGAGGAGATGATCGCCAGTAGCAGCGAGATCAGGGTGAGCGGTATATCGTAGCCGAGGGGAATCGGCAGATGATAGGCCAGCATACCGATAAAATGCATGGCCCAAATGCCAATACCCATGGCTGTAGCACCACCAATCAGCCAACCGACCACATTTTTACGGTGTGCCTTAATTCGCGAGGCAATCGCCAGGGAGATCTGTGAGGCGATAACCGCGACCACCACAGAGAGTGCTACCAGCTTATAGTCGTACCAATAGTCCACTTCGTCTTCCACCAGTAGTGACAACACAGCCTATCCATCGGTGTGCATGCATGATCAGAACAAATAGTGTGCCGTGTTTACTCAACACCAACACAGATTATATACGTTTAATTCAACCCCATAGAGATAATGGGGATTCGCCAACACAAATTAAAGCCGGGCGATAGCGATATCACTACTTGACTCGATACCCACCAAGCCTTACAGTTCGAAACATGTCGAACTATCAAATTAATATTGAGCGTGATGCGGAACGTTTCAAGGCCCTGAGTAATCCGCACCGCCTGGCCCTGTTTCAGCGTATGACCCGTTGCTGTGCTCCCGGTACGGCCTGTGACATTGAGCAGGCATCGCAGCTGAGTGTCGGGCAACTCGGTGAGGGGCTGGATATTGCCCCCTCCACCCTGTCACACCACCTCAAGGAGCTGAATCGTGCCGGACTGGTGCAGATGGAACGCCGCGGCAAGCAGGTTGTCTGCTGGGTTGAGGCCGCAACACTGCAGGATCTTGCGGCGCTGTTTATCGAGCCGTTGAATGCACCTGAATAATTACCCCGAATCTGAGAAAAGAGGAAAAACCCATGAGTGATTGCTGCCCCCCTTCAGCCGGCTGCTGCGAGCCCGAGAGCGAAAAAAGCCAACATGCCGACCACGACCTGCATCGCCAGGGCGTACGCGAGGCCTACGCCCAGGTAGCACAGGCCGATAATGCAGATGAAGGTTGTGGTATCGGTGCAAGCTGCTGCGGCACCACCGATGACTCGGCGATCAACACCCTGATCTCCACCCGCCTGGGTTACAGCAGGGCCGAACTCGATCTGGTACCCTCCGGTGCCGACATGGGCCTGGGCTGTGGCAACCCCAAGGCGATCGCCGCGCTTAAGCCGGGGGAGGTCGTTGTCGATCTGGGTGCCGGTGGCGGCTTCGACTGCTTCCTCGCCGCCCATGAGGTCGGTCACTCGGGGCATGTCATCGGTGTCGACATGACCCCCGATATGCTCTCCAAGGCGCGCAGCAATGCGGTAAAGGGAATGTTCGAGAATGTCGAGTTTCGTCTTGGCGAGATCGAGCACCTGCCAATCGCCGATGAAACTGCCAACGTGATCATCTCCAACTGCGTAATTAACCTCTCACCCAACAAGCCACAGGTATTTAAGGACGCCTTCCGCGTACTCAAGCCCGGTGGCCGACTCGCCATCTCCGATGTGGTCGCCACCATCGAACTCCCCGAGGCGATGCGCAATGACGCGGGACTGATTGCCGGCTGCATGGGTAACGCCTCTCTGATTGAAGACCTTGAGAAGATGATGGCCGATGCCGGATTTGAACAGATCCGGATCGAACCCAGGGATGAGTCAAAGGAATTCATCAAGGACTGGGCACCCGACACTAACATCACCGACTATGTCGTCTCTGCCAGTATCGAGGCGGTCAAACCCGCTGGCTGCTGCTGTTAGAGCGACAGCGGACAGTACAGAACGGCACCCGCCAGGAGTGCCGTTCTGTTTTTTTTCTCTTTTAGATGGCACACCTGGTGCCTCAGCGTCGTGCCATCACTTCACGTAACCGATGTACTCGGAGTTGGACTCATAGAAACGGACCTGCATGAGCTTCAACCCGTTATTATCGTAGTCCCACATGTAACTTGCCAGCTCCTCGATATTGAAGATCCACATATTCCTGAACTCCAGGTCACCGCTATTGCAGAACCCGTCAGCATTGTTATCCAGGCAGCCCTCTGCACGGAAAATATTGGTGATATCCTTGACCGTGGGCTTCCCTTTACTGCGCTGAATCTCGAAGGAACCCATCAACAGAGTATCCTCGCATCAGAAAGCGTTAGAAAAGATTGGCGAGGGTGAAATATGGCTGGAGCGCCGTCACCTCTGCACCATCCTCTGCGAGATAAACCACCAGTGCCCGACAGACGCCAGCGACGCGCGGTCTGATAACCCGTCACTTCTTGCCTCACTGACAAGGCGCGAGCAACAGGTCGCCACCCTGGTGAGCGAGGGACTATGCCAGAAAACAATCGCGAGTCAGCTGTCGATCTCAGAGCACACCGCGAGGAACCACCTGAG
>JBFFJV010000099.1:0-8253 GCA_041555695.1 Thiohalomonadaceae bacterium
GCACCGCGCGGGTGGCAACACGCCGTGGCATGGTAAACCCCACTCGGAGCAAGACCAAATAGGGGAGCATTGGTGTGGCCCGCACTGCTCCCGGGTAGGTTGCTACAGGTGTCCGGCGACGGGCATCGCAGATGAATGACTGTCCACGACAAAACCCGGCTTATCGGCCGGCTCCCACCTCTTATTCCCTCCCCGGATCACTGACATGATCTGTCCGGACTTAATGTTTTACATTAACTTCCAACCCCAACAAATTGATTAAAAACTAGCAATCGCAAGTTACATTCGGAACTTCTCTCCCACCTTCCTCCACTTTCGCTAAGTCATTGTCTAATAAGTAAGATTTATGTGATTGAGACCCTCGTTTTTCTTGACAGATCACGGGTATTCTTCCTATAGTGTAAAAATGTGGGAAGAAGTGGATCTATGTGGGAAATGGAATTTCAACCTGGGGGGAAAACAATAAGTGTTCCGTGGAGTAGCTGAACTCAATCTCGATGCCAAGGGTCGTATGACGATGCCGACGCGTTATCGCGAGCGCCTGAATGAGCGCTGTGCGGGACGCATGATCGTCACCATCGATACCGATGAGCGTTGTCTGCTGCTCTACCCCCTGCCCGAATGGGAGAACATCGAGCGCAAGCTTGATGCCCTGCCCAGCTTCAACGCCCAGGCCCGCCGCGTGCAACGCCTGCTGATGGGCCACGCGACCGATTCCGATGTTGATAACAATGGCCGTCTGCTGTTGCCGCCTCCCCTGCGTCAGTATGCCGGTCTGGACAAGCACGTGGTGCTGATAGGTCAGGGCAAGAAATTCGAATTATGGGATGCCACGGTGTGGAATGAGCGCCGTGATGACTGGCTGGCGGAAGAGACTGTGGGTGATGAGCCCCTGCCCGCTGAGCTGCAAAGCCTCTCCCTGTAACTGATGATGAGCGAGATGGAACATAACCCGGTACTACTTGCTGAGGTACTGGAAGCGTTGCAGATCCGTGCCGATGGTATCTATCTGGACGGTACCTTCGGTCGTGGAGGACACAGCGCGGAGATGATGGCGCAGCTGGGCGATGAGGGGCGGTTGTTGGCCACGGACAAAGATCCCCAGGCGATTGCCACCGCCGAGCAGCGTTTCGGTAGTGATGAGCGGTTCACCATCGTGAGGGGGAGCTTCACCTCGTTGGCGGCAGAGGCAGAAAAGCGCGGCTGGCACGGTAAGGTCGACGGCATCCTGCTTGACCTCGGCGTCTCCTCGCCGCAGCTGGATGATGCCAGTCGCGGCTTTAGTTTTATGAATGACGGCCCGTTAGACATGCGCATGGATCCGGAGAGTGGTGTGAGTGCCTCTGAGTGGCTCGCTACGGCAAAGGCGTCGGAGATAGCCGATGTGCTCAAGGAGTATGGCGAGGAGCGTTTCGCCAAGCGTATCGCTGCGGCCATCGTGAAGCGATGTGAGGAGCAGGGGCCGATCACCTCCACCGCAGAGCTTTCGAAGATTGTAAAAGAGGCCAATCCCAAGTGGGAGCGTGACAAGCATCCGGCCACGCGCAGTTTTCAGGCGATTCGTATTTATATCAATCGCGAGCTGGATGACCTCGATGTTTTTTTGCAGCAGGCAGTCGATTTACTGGCCCCGGGCGGGCGTCTGGCGATTATCAGTTTCCACTCGCTGGAAGATCGCCGGGTGAAACGTTTTATCCGCGAGCAGGCAAAGGGTGATGATTTCCCACCCGATCTGCCGGTGCTGGATAGTCAGCTCAATCGTCGCCTGAAGCTGGTGGGCAAGGCGATTCGCGCCAGTAAGGCGGAAATTGATGCCAACCCCCGTGCCCGTAGTGCGGTACTACGCGTCGCGGAGAAAGTGGCCTGATGGGGCGACTAGTAACAGTGGTTGTGGCACTGCTGCTGTTTTCCAGCTCTCTGGGGGTGGTCTTCAGCACCCATCAGGCACGCCGTTTGTTTGTCGAGCTGCAGGGGCTGCAAAAGGTACGGGATGAGTTGAATACCCAGTGGGGCAGGCTGCAGCTTGAGCAGAGTACCTGGGCCACCCATGGACGAATTGAAACAATAGCGAACAACAAACTCGATATGGTGATACCGCCCCCCGGGGCTGTGGTGATAGTACAACCATGAAGAAGAACAACAGCCATTACGACTACCCGCAGCGCCGAAGATTCGTCTTCGGCATGTTGCTGCTGGGTGTCGTCGCTCTGTTCTGGCGCATGGTCGACCTCAACCTGAACCAGCGCGACTTTTTGCAGCATCAGGGCGATGCCCGTTACCTGCGCGACATCACGATCCCTGCCGACCGTGGTGTGATCACCGACCGTCATGGTGAGCCGCTGGCGATCAGCACCCCGGTCGCCTCGGTATGGGCCAACCCCTCCGATCTGAGCACTGCCCGTGGCCGCTGGCCTGAGCTGGCAAAGCTGCTGAAGATGCCGGTCGGTCAGCTGGAGCGCAAGCTGGGCGCCCGCCATGACAAGGAGTTTGTCTACCTTAAGCGTCACATTACCCCGGAGCTGGGCGAGCAGGTGATGGCGCTGGCAATCCCGGGTGTTTCGCTGCAGCGCGAATATCGCCGCTACTATCCGCTGGGTGAGGTGACCTCCCATGTGGTCGGCTTTACCGATATCGACGGTGTGGGGCAGGAGGGGGCTGAGCTGATGATGGAGCAGCAGCTGCGAGGCACCCCCGGTAGTAAGCGGGTGATTAAGGACCGCCTGGGCCGTATCGTTGAGAATGTGGAGAGCATTCGTGAGCCACGTCCCGGTCAGGCGCTGGCATTGAGTCTGGACCGTCGCATTCAGTATCTTGCCTACCGCGAACTGCTGGGGGCGGTACAGCGTCACAAGGCTAAAGGTGGCTCTGCCGTGGTACTGGATGTGCAGAGTGGTGAAGTGCTGGCGATGGTCAATCAGCCTGGCTATAACCCGAATAACCGCAAGGCATTGAGTGCGGACAAACTGCGCAACCGTGCCGTGACCGATGTCTTCGAGCCCGGTTCAACGGTTAAGCCCTTTACTGTGGCCGCGGGTCTGGAGAGTGGCAAGTTCAGCCCTGAAACTGTAATCGATACCAGTCCGGGCAGTATGCGACTGGCTAATTTCACCATTCGCGATATTAAGAATTACGGCAAGATCGATGTCTCTACCGTGATTAAAAAATCGAGTAATGTTGGTGCCAGTCACATTGCTCTGGAGCTGGAGCCGCAGCAGTTGTGGGATCAATTTGTACGCGTCGGTTTTGGTTATGACACCGGTAGCGGTTTTCCCGGTGAGTCGGCCGGTCTGATGAATGCCTATCAGGACTGGCGCAAGGTTGAACGTGCGACCGTCTCATACGGCTACGGCCTTTCAGTAACTGCCCTGCAACTGACTCGTGCCTATGGCGCGCTGGCGGCTGATGGTGTGCTGCGTCCGGCCAGCTTTATCAAGTTGGCACAGGATGAGATCCCGGAGGGCACGGAGGTGGTCGCACCGGCAGTTGCCAAGGCTGTAGGGAGAATGCTGGAGCAGGTGGTTCAGAAAGGCGGTACCGGTACCCGCGCCGCGATCGCCGGTTACCGTATCGCAGGTAAGACCGGTACCTCACGCAAGGTGGGAAGCGCCGGCTACAACGAGGATAACTACATCGCGGTGTTTGCCGGTTTTGCCCCGGCAAGCCGTCCGCGTCTGGCGATGGTGGTCGTGGTGGACCGCCCCGATGATGGTGAATATTACGGTGGCGTTGTGGCCGCCCCGGTCTTCTCCCGCGTGATGGAGGGGGCGTTGCGTCTGATGGATGTGGCGCCGGATGATGTGGATTCTCTCAAGGGCATGAAAGTGGCACTGATGGAGGGCGCGCAATGAGTGTTGCGGTCAACCATATTGAGAGTGGCATGGCATTGCGAGAGCTGTTTGAGGGTCTCACCGATTGCACATTGCTGCCTCAGCAGAGCGTCAGAGGAATGAGTCTGGATAGTCGTGCCGTGCGTGAGGGCGAGCTGTTTCTCGCCTGTGTCGGCAGTGTGCGTCACGGGGTGAAATTTATTGAGCAGGCGATTGAGCACGGTGCTAGTGCCGTGGCGCTGGAGCCTGCGGATGAGACTGATGGTGTCGATTTAACACAATACAGCGTACCTGTGTTTCTGGTGGAGCGACTGCACCTGTTGGTGAGTGAGTTGGCAGGACGTTTTTATGGCCAGCCCTCGCACAAGATGCAGGTAGTGGGTGTTACGGGGACCAACGGCAAGACCTCGGTGAGCCAGTTCATTGCGATGGCTATCGCCCAGACCAATCCCTGCGGTCTGATTGGTACCCTTGGTAGTGGCATCGTCGGCGCGTTACACGACACAGGCCATACCACCCCCGACCCTGTGGTGATGCAGGCCGAGCTGGCGAAGATGTATGAGGACGGGGCAAGGCACGCGCTCATGGAGGTCTCCTCCCACGCCCTGGATCAGGGGCGGGTCAATGCCGTCGCATTTGATACCGCGATCTTTACCAATCTCAGCCATGACCACCTCGATTATCACGGTGACATGCTTAGCTATGCCGGTGCCAAGCGCCGCCTGCTGGAGATGCCGGGGCTGAAACATGCGCTGGTTAACAGCGACGATGAGGTCGGGCGCGAATGGCTGGCCAATCCACCACAGGGTGTGGAGATGGTGAGCTACGGGCTGTCACTGAATAGTGAGCGGCAGCCTCCTGTGTTGTATGCAGATGAGCTGCAGCTGACCACCAGCGGGATGCACTTACGTGTTCATTCGCACTGGGGTGAGGGCGTGATTGACAGTCCGTTGCTGGGGCGCTTTAACGCTGCCAACCTGTTGGCAGCTTTGGGTGCTCTGCTGGTGCTTGGCTTTGAGTTTAATGATGCGTTGCAGCGCCTGGGCAAGGTTGAGACGGTGCCCGGTCGCATGGAGCGTTTCGGTGGTGAAGGCCAGCCGATGGTAGTGGTCGATTTCGCCCACACCCCCGATGCACTGGAGCAGGTATTAAAGGCGTTGCGCGAACACACCAGAGGACGGCTGTGGTGCATCTTTGGTTGTGGCGGCGAACGTGATCGTGAAAAGCGGCCGAAAATGGGACACATCGCCGAGGAGTTTGCCGACAGTGTGATCGTCACCGACGATAATCCACGCCGCGAAAATGCCATCAATATTATTGAAGATATCACTTGCACCATGGAAAACTGCGATGCGGTCTATATCAACCGCGATCGTGCCGCGGCTATCGAACGCACCATCTCACTGGCGACTGCCGATGATGTCATTCTGGTTGCCGGCAAGGGGCATGAAACTGAACAGGTAATTGGTCGCCAGCGCGTCCCCTATAGCGATCGTGAAACGGTTGCAAAGTTGCTGGGGGAGGTGGTGCGTGGCTGAGGGGATTTCAACCGTGCTATCGATCGCTGCCCACTGGTTGGAGGCGAAAATGATTGGCCAGGACGTACCGTTTAACGGTGTCTGCACTGATTCACGCAGCATCGTTCCGGGCAGCCTGTTCATCGCCCTGCGTGGTCCCAATCACGACGGCCACCAGCATGTAGCTGCCGCTGCCGGGGCGGGGGCTGTTGCGCTGCTGGTTGAGCATTCCGTCGATTGTGTGGTGCCGCAAATTATTGTGCCGGATACACGACTTGCGCTCGGTCAGCTGGCCGCTTCGTGGCGACAGGAGTTGGCAACCCCCCTGTTGGCGATTACCGGCAGTAACGGCAAGACCACCGTGAAGGAGATGTGCGCGGCGATTCTGGGTGAGGCGGGTAACACGCTAGCGACGCGCGGTAATCTCAATAACGATATCGGCATGCCGCTGACCCTGTTGCGGCTGCAACGGGAACATCAATATGGCGTTATTGAGATGGGGGCAAACCATCCTGGCGAGATCGCTTATCTCACCGCACTTGCCCGTCCTCAGGTGGCGATTATTAATAACGCTGCTGCGGCACACCTGGAAGGCTTTGGTTCACTGGAAGGTGTGGCGCGTGCCAAGGGAGAAATTTTCGAAGGCTTAGGTGAAAACGGCGTCGCTATTATTAACGCCGATGATCAATTTGCCCCGCTGTGGCGCGAACTGACAACAGAAAAATCGTCAATAAGCTTTGGCCTGGAGCAGGCCGCCGATGTCACGGCAAAGTGGCAGGGTGATATTTACGGCAGTCGTCTTGAGGTGACTACCCCGGTCGACGAGTTTCGTGTTGATCTGGCGCTGCCGGGTCGTCACAACGTAATGAATGCACTGGCGGCGATTGCCGCCGCGACGGCACTGAATATCGACAGTCAGCAGATCGTTGCCGGGCTGGAGTCGATGAAGGCAGTGGGTGGCAGGCTGCAGGCGCGTCGTGGCGTAAATGGTGCCACTGTGCTGGATGACAGTTACAACGCCAACCCTGACTCCATGCGCGCCGGGCTGCAGGTACTGGCCGAGTGTGCAGGGGAGCGCTATCTCGCCCTGGGTGATATGGGCGAGCTGGGTGATGATGCGGCGGAGTTGCATCGACAGGTCGGTGATGAGGCACGGCGTTCGGGTATCGACCGTCTCTATGCATGTGGTGAACTGAGCCGTGGTGCGGCTGATGCCTTTGGTGAAAACGGCCACTTTTTCGAACAACAACAACAACTCATTGAGGCACTGCTTCCAGAGATGAAGAATGACGTTACCGTATTGGTGAAGGGTTCTCGCAGCAGTCGTATGGAACGCGTAGTGGAAGCCCTGAGTGCCGGGGGGGATAGATAAGATGCTGCTCTATTTAGCGGACTATTTAAGTCAATTCCACAGTGGTTTTAATGTGTTTCAGTATCTGACACTACGCGCCATTCTTGGTGTGTTGAGTGCACTGCTGATTTCGCTCACGCTCGGACCGATGATGATCCGCAAGTTGAACCACTATCAGGTGGGGCAGTTTGTGCGTGATGATGGTCCCGAGAGTCACCTCGTTAAGGCGGGCACCCCGACCATGGGCGGGGCACTGATACTTGCTGCTATCGTTATTAGTACGTTGTTATGGGCGGACCTTTCCAACCGTTATATCTGGGTAGTGCTGGCCGTGACCATCGCCTTCGGCACCATCGGCTGGGTCGATGACTATAAAAAACTGATTCAAAAGCAGTCGCTCGGATTGAAGGCAAAACATAAATATTTGTGGCAGACCGTTGCCGGTCTGGGCGCCGCCTGTTTCCTCTACTATACCGCAGAGGTGCCAGCGGAGCTGGAGCTGATCGTGCCCTTCTTTAAGGACGTTGCGATCCCGATGGGTATTTTCTTCATCGTGCTTACCTACTTTGTGATTGTTGGCACCAGCAATGCGGTGAATCTTACCGATGGGCTTGATGGGCTTGCCATTATGCCGACGGTGATGGTGGGTGGTGCGCTGGGTATATTTGCCTATCTCACCGGTAACGTGAATTTTTCATCTTACCTTGGCATCCCCTATATTCCCGGTGTCGGTGAAGTGGTGATCTTTTGTGGTGCTATTGCCGGGGCTGGTCTTGGCTTTCTCTGGTTTAACACCTATCCCGCCCAGGTCTTCATGGGCGATGTGGGTGCACTGGGTCTCGGAGCGGCACTCGGTGTCGTGGCGGTGGCGGTTCGCCAGGAACTGGTACTGGTGATCATGGGGGGCGTCTTCGTGATGGAGACCGTTTCGGTGATCCTGCAGGTGGGCTCCTACAAGCTGACCGGGCGACGTATCTTCCGCATGGCGCCGCTACATCATCACTTTGAATTAAAGGGCTGGCCCGAGCCTCGGGTCATTGTTCGTTTCTGGATCATTACCGTTATTCTGGTGCTGATCGGCCTATCTACGTTGAAGCTGCGCTAAGGAATATGGGACTGGCTGTGACACAGGCAAACGTACAAGCGGCAAAACTGGATACCCTGGTCGTAGGACTGGGGCAGACCGGTTTGGCCTGCGCGCGTTTCCTCGCCAAACAGGGCGAGCGTTTTGCCGTTGCCGACAGTCGTGATATTCCACCGGGTATCGATGAGTTAAAACGTGAGCTGCCGGATGTGGAGTGTCACAGTGGTGAGTTTGATGAGGCGCTGCTGTTGAGTGCCGAGCGCCTGCTGCTTAGCCCCGGTGTGGCCCCGCAGCATCCGGCTATTGCAGCGGCTATCGCTGCCGGTATTGAGGTGCTGGGGGATATCGAACTCTTCGCCCGTCACGCCGATGCCCCGGTGGTCGCGATCACCGGCTCCAACGGCAAGAGTACCGTTACCACACTGGTAGGTGAGATGGCGAAGACGGCGGGTAAGCAGGTACGTGTCGGCGGCA
>JBFFJV010000100.1:0-8227 GCA_041555695.1 Thiohalomonadaceae bacterium
GAGCAGCATATGGACTTCGATCTGGATCTGGCCAAGTCCCAGTCCAACGACAACCCGATGTACTACATCCAGTACGCCCACGCCCGTGTCTGCAGCGTGATGCGCCAGCTCGATGAGAAGGGTCTCTCCTACGACCGCGCCAGCGGCCTTGCCAGTCTGGCAGTGCTATCTGAGCCGCATGAGCAGGACCTGCTGCGTAACCTCAGCCGCTATCCGGAGGTGGTTGAAACCGCGGCACTCAACCACGAGCCGCACCAGCTGGTGCACTACCTGCGAGAGCTGGCCAACGACTTCCACACCTATTACAACGCCCACCAGTTCCTGGTAGACGATGGCGCACTGCGCGACGCACGCCTCACCCTGATCCAGGCGGCCCGTCAGGTACTCGCCAACGGCCTGGGCCTGCTCGGTGTGTCGGCTCCGGAGAGCATGTAATGGCCCGCGACTACGCCAAACGCACCACCACCCGTAAACCGGCAAAGAAACCTGTCGGCGGCTGGGTGTGGATGCTGGGCGGTCTGCTGATTGGGCTGTTCATCGCCTTTCTGGTCTACCTGCAGCAGCAGGGCGGCGACTCTTTTCAGGGGGTCTCTCTGCCCAAATTCAAGCCGGCGACCACCGATACCCGTGCGGTAAAAAAACCCACCATACCCAAGGCGCCGCCGAAGAAAGAGGGGATTAACTTCGACTTCTACAGCATCCTGCCAGAACAGGAGGTGGTGATCCCCGAGTCGGAGCTGGGCAACAGCAGCAAACAGCAAGAGAAGGCCAACTACTTCCTGCAGGTCGGCTCCTTTAAAAGCGAGGAAGATGCCCAGGCGCGTATCGCCGAGCTGTTCCTGCTCAATCTGGTACCGAGTATTCAGAAGGTCACGGTGGATGGCGGCAACACCTGGCACCGGGTACGGGTCGGCCCCTATGTGGACAGACGTAAACTCGACAAGGCGCGCCGCCGCCTGCAGGACAACGGTATCGACTTTTTCGTCATCAAGGAAAAGCAGGGGTAGGAGGCATTTAACCCATGCCCTATCTCATCATCCTTGCACTGCTTGTCGCTGCCATCTTCGGCCCGCAGTGGTGGGCACAATACACCTTTCGCCGTTACAGCAAACCACGCGACGATATCCCCGGCAGTGGCGGTGAGCTGGCGCAACACCTGCTGACACGTATGCAGATCCATCAGGTGGGAGTAGAGCAGACCGACAAGGGGGATCACTACGATCCGGAACAGCGCATGGTGCGCCTCAGTGCCGACAACATGAATGGCCGCTCACTCACTGCGGTCGCCGTCGCCGCCCACGAGGTCGGGCACGCCATCCAGCACCATAAAGAGGAGTCGCTGCTCACCACCCGCACCCGCCTCATCACCCTGGCCCACTGGGGGGAGAAGATCGGTGCGGCACTGATGTTCGCCATCCCGGTGGTCACCCTGATCACCCGCCTCCCCCACAGTGGTCTGCTGTTCTTTGTACTGGGATTTGCCAGCATGGGCCTGGCGACGCTGGTGCATCTGGTTACCCTGCCGGTGGAGTGGGACGCCAGCTTCAATAAGGCACTGCCGTTATTAAAGAGCGGGAGTTATATCAATGAACAGGACGAGCAGGCGGTGAAGAGCATCCTGCGTGCGGCGGCGCTGACTTATGTGGCGGCCTCGCTGGCAAGCCTGCTCAACCTGGCCCGCTGGATGACCTTCCTGCGGCGCTAACGTCTATAGACCGGGCGTGTCACCATTCACTCTCACAGGGTATCACCCGGCCCCAGCGTCACATGCGCATGAACACTCCGCTTGCCTGCAACACGAAAACTCCTGCACACAGAGCAGATAATGCGTGACTTCGATAGCGCCAGTACATCCTGCTCCTTTGAAAAAATATCGACCGCAGCCAGATCAAAGCGACTTCTCGCCACCTTGATTCCGACCTCACCATCAACCCTGCTCGTGGTCATTTTTATGTCGGAACCAATACTTTCCAGGGCGACGGCAACATCACCACCGATACGGCTGTCCTCAATCACTACCCGAGACTCAAACACATACAGCTCAGCGATATGAGCCGCTGTCACTATCACATCGCTGCAATTGTTAATTTCGATGCGTTCATAGACCCCGCTAAAACGGACGCCCTGCTCGCCGTTACACGAGCCGGTGTTACCGGGTGCAGCCGTCTCACTGTTTTCTACCGTCCCAGGCTCTTCTGCTGAGAGCAAAAAATCCATAAGAATGGGATTAAACACTTCGCTTCTATCCATCATCGGAAGATGACCGGCACCATCAATCACCCTAAGTCGCGAGTTTCTGATGCGGTAATGAAGCACCTTCGCGGTACGCAACGGGGCGATCTGATCCTCGGCCCCCCAGATGATTAATGTGGGGACATTAATCTCATCCAGCGCAGGTCCAAAGTCATAAGCCACCAGCTCAATACCCGCCCTGGCATGTGCACTCTGCTCTGCCATATCATCACGAAAAAAGGAGAACAGGCCCTCGAGTTTTTCAATAATCTTTACCACGTAGGACTCGACCCTGTCCGTACCACCGGTATCACCATTAATCCCGCCGGCGATCACATACTTCCCGATGGCCAGGCGGTGCAGCACCCCGGCCGCATCGACCACGACCAGGCGCTGAACCTTGGTCGGGAATGCTGAGGCATAAAGCATCGCAACGGCCCCCCCCATCGAATGACCGACCAGGTCAAACTGCTGAACGGCATAATGCGTTGCCACAAAGTCGATAAGCGCCGAGTATTTCTCCGGCGAGTATTGCCTGTCGCCACGCTCTGAATTACCAAACCCGGGAAGGTCAAAGGTGACGATATGAAAGCGCTCTGCTAATACGGCAAGCTGGTGCTGCCAGTCACGACTGGCATTGTCACCAATACCATGAATAAGGAAGATGCTCTGTGTCGCCTCACGGTTCGTCTGATAAACACACAGGCGCCCATTGAAGACCGGCTCAGCAATACACTCCTCATCCATTTGCACCGCCTGAGCCGCTGCGCCAAATGTAAGAAATGGTAATAACCAGATAAAACACCGATAATTCATCGTATTCAATCACTCGCCCGTTTTTACTTATATTTGATTATGACTGAGGGTAGCGCAACACCACATACAGTGACACCTTCCGAGCAGATGGGAGGGGATGGCTGGTTGACCCTGTTACTTTCAACCACCCTCATCCTCGTTAGCGGCGGTATCAGTCTGTTATGGCTGGGGCGTACCGTGCTGCGTCAGGCCCGCAATACCCCGCCACAATGCGCTACCGACATCGAACTAATACTGGTGCCGGGGATGCGCCTCTCTGCGGGAAAACCCAACCACGACTTTCGTCTGCGACTTGAGCGCGCGCGTCGATTACAGCAACACCACGACCTTCAGCTTCTGTTGATGGGCGGTGTCACCGGGGGAGAGGCGATAAGCGAGGCGGCTGCGGGACATCAATTCCTTGTCGCGCATGGCATACCCTCCTCGGCGCTGCAGCTCGAGGACCGTTCACGCAACACGCTGGAGAACCTGCGCAACGCCCGTGAGAAAATATCGGACGGGAATATCAGGCGCTATGCATTGATCAGCAACCGCTATCACCTTGCCCGCTGCCAGGCCCTGGCCAACGGCCTGGGAATGTACCCCACCCTCTGTGCTGCCGAGGAGCATTTTCAGGCCCCTCTCTCCAGCTGGCCTCGACTGCTGCTGGAGGCTTACTACCTGCACTGGTATCACACCGGCAAGGTTTGGTCCCGCATCACCGGAAACCGCCATAGCCTGGCACGTATCAGCTAGCACGGTTTCACCTCTCGACCATTCGCCCGGAACGACGAAAGATCCAGGAGAGCGCCACGCCGCCCATCACCGCACTCTTCTGCTCCACCAGCGGGCTATCCACAAACACCGCCCCGTTCAGGTCGTCATATCGCACAAACATTCCCAGCCAGAAATTGCCGAAATACCGGCTGGCTCCCAGGGTAAGGCGCAGTCCACTGTACCCTCCCTCGGCCTGATATGCGGCCCGCTGCGCCGTCGCGTAGTCAACGGGAACGCTGTAGTAGTAATCGTGATAAGCCTCGCTGGCATACAGCGGGCCGACTGAGCCCCCCATCTCCCAACTGCCATTATGAATATCCAGGGCCAGGTTCGGGTGTACCACTACACCCTGAGACGCTAGCGAGGGAAAATCAACCGCAATGGCACTGCGAAGCGACAGGCGAAGACGCCACTCGGTAGTGCGACTCTCTCCAATCAGGTACTCCAGCGATGGCCCCAGCTCCAGCATCGGTGCCAGCCCCGGCATCCCCTGGCGCAACCCGGCATCCTGCTCCACCGGCACCATGGCATCGGCACTGAGCTCCAGACGCCAGCGCGGTGACTCAAACAACTTGCCACGCAGCCCCTCACGGTCGAATGAGACCCGTTCACCGCGATAGGTAATAAAGGGGATCGGTAACACCTCGGTGTGCTGTGATGCGGCACCCCGATAGGCAGGGAAGCTACCGATCGCCGCACCGACCCCCAGCTCCCACAACGGTTTTTCCTGTGACCATGCCATAGCCGGGAACAGCAGGACCGCCGTGAACGCCAGCCACCGCCCCCTGATTACAACCGCCATGTAAATTTGACACCCCTACCGCTGACGGGGAAAATATCCCTTCGCAATGGTCTCAACCCCATATAATAATCAATGTTTTCAGCAACATACCATCAGGAAGCACCATGTCACAAACACTGCAGCTGGAAGTCGCCACACTGATCGTCGACACCCTGAACCTCGATAACACACCAGAGGATATCATCCCCGATCAGCCACTGTTCCGCGAAGGTCTCGGCCTCGACTCCATCGATGCATTAGAGCTGGCGATGGCCATCTCCCGCAACTACGGTTTTCAACTGCGCTCTGACGACAGTGACAACGATAAGATCTTTGCCTCTCTTGCCGCACTTACCGCCCATATTGAAGCCAACCGCGCCTAACACCTAATCGAAGTGCGTCGACTCCAAACGGCCCTGCTCATCTGTTACCCGCTGGCGGTGCACTTCGCCCTGTTGTCGTCACACACGGATTGGGCGCTGTGGCTGTTAAGCATCGTGAGTCTGGTGCAGTTGCTCACCCTCTCTACCTCACCCGGCACAAGAAGGTGGATGGCACTGCTACCGGCGCTGGTGCTGGCGCTATGTATTGCCGGCCTGTTGCAGGGGACGGTACTTGCCCTCTATCTGCCGCCGATATTTATCTCCGCCGGACTGCTGTGGCTATTCGGCTCGACCTTGCGCAATGGTCGTGAACCCATTATCACCACCTTTGCCCGCGTCGTTTTTCAGGAGAGTGATCCGGAGCAGCTACATTACACCCGGCGTGTCACCCAGCTCTGGAGCCTGTTTTTTCTCGCCATGCTGATAGAGACCATTCTCCTCTCCCTGCTCGCCCCGCTGGAGCTCTGGTCACTGTTTGCCAATATCCTCAACTACCTGTTTATCGCACTACTGTTTGTGCTGGAGTTTGGCTACCGGCGCCTGCGTTTCCCGCATCGCACTCCTGCCCGCAAACTGTGGCAGCAGCTGGCCAGTACCGACTGGCCTGCACTGCTAAGGAGAGGGTAGTGAGCACGCAACTGCCACTTCTGTATCACCACAGCCTCGACTCGGTGATCGCCATCAAGGACGGTGAAGCCATCACGGTGGCAGAATTTCTGGCCCACGCCACACAATTGGCCGCGACCCTGCCGCCTGCCGGCCCGGTGATCAATCTGTGTGAAGATCGCTATTTTTTTCTGCTCGGTTTTGTTGCCGCCTTACTCAGTAAACAGACCACCCTGCTCCCCGCCAACCGCGCCCGCGATACCATTCAGCGACTGCGTCAGGAGTATCCGCAGGGCTATCTTCTCAGTGATCGCCCCGCCGAAGACGCAGGGACGGAGTATATTGACTGCGCCATCCAGTCGAATGGCAGTCTGGCCGACGCCATCCCCGAGATAGAGGCAGAGCAAGCATCAGCCATCCTCTACACCTCGGGCAGCAGCGGGGAGGCCACTCCCCACGCCAAGAACTGGGGCACCCTGGTAGCCGCGGCAAGACTCACCGGCAGACAGCTCGAAATTGCCCGCGGCACGACCCTGCTGGCCACGGTGCCGCCACAACACATGTTCGGCCTGGAGAGCTCCGTCATGCTGCCGCTACAGTACGGCTGCTGCATCGATAACCGCCGCCCGCTGTTCCCCGCCGACATTGCCAGCACACTGGATTCGCTGCCGACACCACGAGCACTCATTACGACACCACTGCAGCTGCGCGCCTGTGCGAGCGCCGAGCAGCGATTGCCGCACAGCGCCTTTATCCTCTGCGCCACAGCACCGCTGTCGATGCAGCTGGCACAGCAGATCGAGCAGCGAAGCGATACCCGGGTAAAGGAGATCTACGGCAGTACCGAGACCGGTGCCATCGCCACCCGCGCCACCGCCCTGGAGAGCTCCTGGCAGCCGCTGCCCGGCATCGAGCTGGAGCCACAACCGGACCATAGCTGGCTGCTTCGTGCCCCCCATCTCGACGCACCACAACCCCTGGCTGATAGACTGCAACTGGAGGAGCCCCTTGAGGGGCAGCGCTTTACCCTGTTAGGGCGTAGTGGCGACCTCATCAAGGTGGCGGGAAAACGGGTCAGCCTTGGCGATCTCAACCACATTCTGCTCGCCATTGAGGGGGTCGAAGACGGTCTGTTTTTTCTACCGGAAGAGAATATAGATGGGCGCACGACCCGACTTGCAGCAGTGGTGCAAACCAGGGCCCTGGGGGAGGCGGCACTGATTGCGGCGCTACGTTCACGCATCGATGCGGCCTTCCTGCCACGCCCCCTGGTGATAGTCGATAAACTACCGAGAAATGAGACCGGTAAGCTTCCCCTTAACCAGTTAATGACTCTTATCGCGTCACATAAACGGAGAGGATAAAACGTGTCACACCCAGAGCGCATCAGTCCTCACCATCCGGCCCTGGCCGGGCACTTTCCCGGCAACCCTGTCGTACCCGGCGTGGTGGTCCTTAACCGTGTCATTGAACACGCTGCGGCTTCAGGCTACCGGGTAACGGCCATCAGTAACGCCAAATTTACCGCACCGCTGTTAGCTGAGCAGACTTTCAGCATTGCACTACAGCCAAAGGGGAAACGGCTACAGTTCGAGGTACGCTCTGGCGAGCAGTTATTCGCTCAGGGCAGCCTTGATGTAGAACCGCCCGCCTCAGGTCCCCGCTAATGAATTTCACTGCAAGGGGGAGGGGCCGGATGCGGATGCGACACTCCGTCAGTCTGCTGTTATTGCTGCTGCACCCCTCACTCCCCCTCAGCGCACAGGGGCTCAGTATTCAAAACCTGATGCAGCAGCTGGCCGCGGTAGAACATCCGCCGCGCCACTTCACCGAGCTGCGCCACTCGGAGTTGCTGCTCGCACCGATCACCCTGCACGGCACTCTCGCCTATCACGATGGTCGACTGATTAAACAGATCACGGCCCCATTTAGTGAGCGGTTTATCGTTGAGGGCAATATCCTGATCATCGAGCGTGAAGGCGGTGAGCCGGCACAGCGTCTCAGCCTTAATGATTATCCTCCGCTGCTCACCTTCGTCACGGTATTCCGTGCCGTGCTAAAAGGTGACTTGAGTACACTGCAACAGCACTATCTGACCGCGATAAATAACCGCGATGAAGCGTGGCAACTGCAGCTTAAGCCGCGCGACGCCAGGGTAGCGGTGCACCTGAAGTCCGTCCAGATAGAGGGAGTGCGAAATCAGGTCAAACGCTTCATCATTGAGGAGCAAAGCGGTGACAGCTCAACACTGGAGCTGGGTGAGCGGGTACAGTGAAACATCGCCTCCCCATCCTTTTCGCCTGGGGCATTTTTGTCCTGCTGGCTGCCAGCGTGCTGCTGCAGGGGCCGAAGGTGCAGTCCGACCTGGGGCAGTTCCTGCCCGCAAATGCCGGCAACGGCCCCGACCTGCTGCTCGACACCCTGCGTGACAGCCCCGCCTCGCGCGTCATACTGCTCGACCTCAGTGGCGCTGCGGAACAACAACTGGCCGAGGCGGCAAAAGGGCTCGCGGCCGCCCTCTCTGCGACGCCACACTTTCAACATATCCTCGGCGTCGACAATGCACTCCCTGAGGCGGAACAGAGCCTGCTGTTTCGCTACCGTTATCTGTTGAACCCCGCTCAATTTGATCAGGCGCACCTTAAAGCAGCAC
>JBFFJV010000101.1:0-8220 GCA_041555695.1 Thiohalomonadaceae bacterium
ATATCTTTACCCGTACACGGGTCGCGGTACAGCAGAGCCCGTTGCTGTCAGACCCCTTTTTCCGTCGTTTCTTTAGCATCCCCGAGGCGGCGCCACGTGAGCGTGTTGAGCAAAGTCTCGGTTCCGGTGTGGTGGTCGACGGAAAGCACGGCTACATCATCACCAATCACCATGTGATCGATAAGGCCGATGAGATCGCCGTCAACCTGCATGACGGTCGTACCCTTAAGGCAACGCTGGTGGGTTCCGATCCGGAGACCGATATCGCAGTTCTGAAAGTAGAGAACGGCGAGCTGGCCGCATTGCCGATGAGTGATTCAGACTCTCTGCGTGTCGGAGACTTTGTGGTAGCTATCGGCAACCCCTTCGGTCTGGGACAGACCGTTACCTCTGGTATTGTCTCGGCGCTGGGACGCTCCGGCCTGGGCATTGAGGGCTACGAGGATTTTATTCAGACTGACGCCTCGATTAATCCCGGTAATTCCGGTGGTGCGCTAGTCAATCTGCGTGGTGAGCTGGTCGGTATCAATACCGCCATCTTCTCAAAAACGGGAAGTAGTGTGGGTATCGGCTTTGCCATTCCGATCAACATGGTTGGCGAGATCCTGGCGCAGCTGATCGAATTCGGTGAGGTGCGCCGTGGCTCAATGGGCGCACAGGCACAGGATTTGACCCCGGAGCTGGCTAGCGCCTTCGATATCGAGCAGTACCAGGGAGCGGTGGTGACTCAGGTAACTAGAGGCTCACCGGCGGACAAGGCGGGTCTGAAGACCGGTGATGTGATCACCCACATTAACGAGCGTCGAATTAAGAATGCCTCTGGCGTACGTAACCGCATCGGTTTATTGCGCATTGGAGAGAAGGTAGAGATGCGCATTATGCGTAATGGCGAATCGCAGACCCTGCTCGCAGTGATCGAAGAGCCGGAGCTTGTCGCGATTGAGGGCGAGAAGCTACACCCCCGCCTTAGCGGTGCGGTGCTTGCTAACGCCTCCGAGGAGACGGTACGTGGTCGCATTGAGGGGGTTGTGGTTGCCGAGGTTGCGCCCGGCAGTGTTGCGATGCGTGCCGGGTTGCGTAAGGGGGACGTGATCGCCCAGGCCAATCGCCGTCAGATCAGTAATCTTGATGATATGAAGGCCGCCATCGAGGGTTCCAGTGCGTTACTGCTGAATATTCAGCGCCGCGGCGGGGCACTCTATCTCGTTCTGAAATAAGCGCCCCGGCCTGGTGTGGTGACTACCAGTGGTAGCCGAGGAGTAGTCCCGCGTGGCCACCGCCGCCGCTATAGTCACCCAGTGCCATATCCACATCGGCAACCGAGGCGCGGATATCGAAGCCGATATTAAAGGCATCGAGTCTCCAGACAATGCCGCCATTCAGCCAGATACCGCTCCCCCTGCCATCATCATGCATCATCGCCCCGGAGTTGATGCTCCAGTCGGCCTTCAGGCTGATAAGCGCAACTCCTCCACCCATATAGGGGTGCATGGTGGGAGAGAGCTTAAAGTAATGGCGCACGCCAAGGTTGAGCTCGCGGGTGGTAACCTCTTCATCGACATAGACGATGCCGTCGACGGGGTGGTAGGCCAGACCATTGAAGTCGCCGCGGGAGCCGAGCAGATCAATGGCGATATGCACCGGCCAGTCACTGCGCCCGAAATCGAACAGTATGCCGGTTTCGCCATGTTCATCGGCGAGCCAGTCACGATCATCCAGAGCCTTGGAGCCTAGCAGTAGATTAACGTTTCCATCCCAGCTGCCCTCAGCGTGAGCACTGTTGTGAAAAGTCAGGCTAAGGGCCAGTAACAGGAAAAAAAGTCCGCCTCTCATAGTTCACCCCGTCAGGTAGAGGGAAGTTATCCAACCCCTATAACGAATAGTGCAATGTGTCGTGATCGGCAAGTACTGCAGAGATAAAAAAAAGCGGCCATCGGCCGCCTTACTTCAGGGTGAAAGGGACTTACTGTTGTGAGACGTCGATAAGCCAGCCCTTTTCTGAGCGCACGAAGTGTACCCACTCCTTTTTGTGGAGGGTGTCGCCCGCCTTGAAGTTGCCATAGCTCAGACCGAGGGCCGCAGCCTCCATGCCGGCGGCGAAGATGCTGCCACTCTTCTGTTGCAGCTGCCGGGTGGCATCCTCAAGGTCGAGTAAAAAACGCAGGTCATATTCAACCTCCGCCTCATAGTGGTTATCATCACGCAAGATACCATTTACCTTCTTCAAGTTAACTACCTCGAAGATAGTGTCACCGTGGCGCTGTAACAGCTGGTGACTGACCTGTTGGCTGATCATCTCATCACTGGGTTTCATGCTGCAGGCGGTTAACAGCATAACCGCCAGAAAAACGACAAATTTTTTCATTTTTTGTTCCGTTAAGTTGAATCGCAGGGGTCTTATGACGAACAGTATACTTTAACACGGAGCCGCGATGACGGGGCGACAATAGCGAGGCAGATTAGCAGGTTACAGCTGTCCCGAGCTAGTGAAAACAGGCACTGTTAGACTCCCGCACACTGTTACGTAGCCAACCGGTTACCGCCTCCCCCGAGATGGGGTGACTGATATGGTAACCCTGAACCATGTCACAGCCGGTCGCCAGCAGACGTTGCCAGCTGTCATGGCTATCGACCCCTTCGGCGACGACCTTCATCCCTAACTGATGACCCAGGCGCGTAATGGTATCGACAAAGAGTATGTCGTGGTGGCCCCGTCCCTCATCCATGACAAAGGACTTGTCGATCTTGATGGTATTCACCGGCAGATGTTTCAGCCGATGCAGTGATGAGTAGCCAATGCCGAAGTCGTCGATGGCAACGGCCACCCCGAGGTTGGAGAGGCGTTGCAGGTTATCGATACAGCGTTGCTGGTCGCCCATGGCGGCGGTCTCGGTGATCTCCAGCTCGAGAAACTCCGCCGGGATCCCCCACGCCTCCAGTAGCTGTGCCAGATAGTCAGGCAGGGTGGCATCTTCAAGATCGAGACCGGAGAGATTGACCGCGATGGGCACCAGCAGCTCCTGCTGCTGCCACTGGGCACATTGGCGAAGTACGGCGTTAAGTACCCAGCGGGTGATTGAGGGGATCAGGCCATGGCGCTCGGCCAACGGAATAAACTGCTCTGGTGATAGCAGCCCCTGTTCAGCGTGATACCAGCGCAGCAGTGCCTCAAGTCCCCTTACCTCGCCGCTTTTCAGGTCAACCTTGGGTTGATAGAAGATCGTCAATGCCTCGGTATTAAGTGCCTGGCGTAATTCGTTGTTAATGAACAGCTCATCCAGTGCAAGGTGCTGCCCCTCCGTATCTAGCTGGCTCAGGCTGGAGCAGGTTTTCTCACTCATCTTCAGGCGCCGGGTCAGGCTGTCACACTGGCGAACTGCAGTGTGGTACTGCACCGCATTGTTGAGCGGGATCCGCAGGGTCTCAACATGCTGCGCCAGGGTCTGCTGCTCCTCTGTGCTAAATGGGCTCTCCCGAAGAATATAGAGCTCGCCCAGTTGTGACAGAGAGTAGATGGTGCACTCACGGCCGAAGTCCTGATCGGGACGAGTGACAACTTCAAACAGGCCAAGGGCAGGGTGGCGGTAGTGTATCTCGGAAAAATTGACCGACAGACCCGCCCAGTCGGCAAAATGTTCCAGCAGGGGCGTAATCTCCAGCAGGGAGTGGAGCCGTATCACCGGTTCATCCATTGTGGTGATGGGAGATGTCGTTGCGCCAAAATCGAATGTGTTAGTCATTGCCAGTCTCCTCTGGTGAGTCTGGGCAGAACATAGCGAGTATCATGCCAATGTGTGTTTTCTTATATATATCAGATAGATATGGATGTTAGTTTAGACTGGCTCTTAAGCTGTCAAACAATTGGCACCTTAAGATATTTGTTGCGATAGGAGTGGGGGAGGGTGAACTACGCGCCTGACTCTGTAATGTCGTCAATGACAGGCTGCCTCGGGATATTATTCCGGGGCGGTTTTTTTACCCTTGAAAAGCGCTATATATATACAAACGAAAGGGGTAATGGCCGTGGCATGACAGATTCGCAAACTGTCGGCCGCGTGTTAGCATCCTGCTCGGGCTGTGGCCTCAGCGGGATGTTTGGATAAGAGATTATTCGTCACCACTTAAGGGTTAAATTAAAGGGTCAGAATGGCAGATAGTGAACTCGATCGGATCATACAGGCAATGCACCAGGGGGTACTGGTGCATGCCGCTGATGGGACGATCACCCACGTTAATCAGGCCACAGCCGATGCCCTGGGGCTGACGATTGATCAGGTCTGTGGCCGCGCCTCACGTGACCCTCGCTGGCATGTGATTCACGAAGATGGTTCGCCCTTTCCCGGCGAGACCCACCCCTCGATGGTCACTCTGGCCAGCGGAGAGCCACAGCACGATGTCATTATGGGCGTGCATAAACCGGACGCTGAACTTGCCTGGCTGAGCGTCAGCAGTGAGGCGTTGTTTCAGGATGATGGCGCGACTATTGATGGGGTTGTTGTTACCTTTGTCGATATTACCGACCAGGTCGAAGCCAGGCTCGCCCTTGATGATACTCAAAGGGATTACCGCGCCCTGTTCGATAATCTGGTTGATATCTATTACCGGGTCGATATCGACGGCCTCTTTACTCTGCTCTCTCCTTCCGTCTATGAGCTTGCCGGTTATCGACCGCAGGAGCTGCTGGGAACCTCGGTGGCCGATCTCTATGTAGACCCGGATAGGCGGGATGAATTTCTTCAGGCGCTTGCCGCTGACGGTGGTTCTGTCAAAGGCTATGAGACCGAACTTTACCGCAAAGACGGCTCATCCTTCTGGGTGGCCACCAGTGCCCGTTATCGCGAGGACAGTGAAGGGAATCCCTGCTGTATTGAGGGGACGGTGCGCGATATCAACGAAAAGAAGCTGCTTGAAAAAGAACTTCATCAGAGCGAGCAGCTGCATCGAACCATCTTTGAGTCGGCACAGGTCGGTATTGTCTACTGCGATCTTGATGGCAGCTTTATCAAGGTCAACCCGTACTATTGTGACATTACGGGTTACAGTGCTGAAGAGCTTACCACTCTTAGCCCCCTTGATATTACTCATCCCGATGATCAGGAGGCGACTCGAACGCTTTTTCAGAAGCGCAAAGCGGGAGATGCTATACCCGTACGCATAGAGAAGCGTTATATCTGCAAGAACGGAGCGACCCGCTGGGTCGAGGTAACCGCAAATGTTCAGACGGATTCTGAGGGCCAGATCATCGCCTGGCTGGCGACTGTTCTCGATATTGATGTCCGGAAACGTGCAGAAGTTGCGTTGTTTGAAAATCAGGCGCGACTCAGCAATGCCGAGGTAATGGCGAAGCTGGGTAGTTGGGAGTGGGATATTCGCAATGATGTTCTGCGCTGGTCCGAGCAGGCCTATCGCAACTTTGGTTACCAGCCGGGGGAGGTCGAACCCAGTATAGAGCTGCTGTTGGCGCGGGTGCACCCCGAAGACCGGCAGCGGGTTGAGGAGGAGATCAACGAAACGCTAAAGTCGGGCGATAGACTTTCGTATGAATACCGTGCGCTCCACCCGGACGGGGTGGTGCAATATCTATTCTGCCAGGGTGAGTTGCTGCGTGACAGTGAGGGGCAGCCGACTCGCATGTTTGGCACCAGCCAGGATGTTACCGAGAGGGTAGAGGTGGAACAGGCGCTTCGTGCCAGCGAGGAACACTTCCGGAGTATCGTTGAACTCTCCCCTGTCCCGATGGCGATTAATAACAGCGCGGGAAAAATAGAGCTGCTTAACCGAAAGTTCATTGAGCTTTACGGCTGGACTCTTGATGATGCTCCCACCCTGGATGAGTGGTGGCCTCTCGCCTATCCCGATCCCGATTACCGTGACAAGGTAAGGACATCGTGGCTACAGGCCGTTGAGGAGGCATATTCCAGTGACAGCGAAATGGCTCCCCAGCAGTGGCAAGTTAGCTGCAAGGGCGGCTCACAGCGTGAGGTGGAGTTTCGCATGGTTCCTATCGGTGCCGATCGTCATGTGATCTCGATGAATGACCTCACTGATCGAATGCGTGCTGAAGAGGCGCTACGTGATAGTGAGGTGCTGTTTCGCGCCTTTTTCCAGCACGCCCCCTTCGGCGCGGTACTGTTAGATCGCAATGGAATAATGCTGCAGTGCAATCTGGCGATGCAGCAGATGTTAGGCTTTAGTGAAGAGGAGTTTCTGTCGCGACATTTCCGTGACATTACCGTGGAACAGGATATCGAGCCCAATATGGTTCTGTTCAATGAGCTGGTTGAGGGTAAGCGTGACAGCTACCAGATGGAGAAGCGTTACCGGCGTAAGGATGGCACCATCTTCTGGGGAAACCTCGCCGTTTCGGTAATACGCGATGAGCAGGGGACGGTGAAGACAGTCTTCGCGATGGTAGAGAATATTACCGACCGTCTTGAGGGGCAGCGCGAGCAGAGCAAACTGCAGCGACAACTGCAGCAGGCGCAGAAGATGGAGGCGATCGGCCAGCTCACCGGCGGCATCGCCCACGACTTTAATAACATCCTTGCCTCGATCCTCGGTTATTCACAACTGGCGCTGGAACATCTATTGCCGCCGGGACATGAAAAACTGGCCAATGCGCTGAAGGAGATCAATCGGGGCGGTAAGCGTGCAGAACATCTGGTAGCACAGATGCTGGATTTCAGTCGCGGTCGCCCGTTGAGCCCGGAGCCGACCAATGTGGCGGTGGTAGTTGATGAGGTGGTTGAGATGGCCAGGTCTACCATCCCATCGAGTATTCGCCTTGAACAGCATATCGAACAGAATATTCCCAGTGTCATGGCCAACCCGGTGCAGTTGCACCAGGTGTTGCTCAACCTGATGATTAATGCACATCACGCCATGGAGGGTAAGGGCACACTCACTATCGATGTTTCGTGTGGTAACAGGCAGTCGAGCTGCAACTCCTGCCACGAGCCGTTTGATGGTGACTTCCTTGAGATTGGTATTCGTGACACGGCAGGCTCACTCACCGGCGAGGTCCTGGAACGTGCTTTCGATCCCTTCTTTACCACCAAGCCGGTGGGACGTGGCACGGGGATGGGGCTGTCCATGGTGCACGGTATCCTGCACGACTGGGGAGGCCACATTAGCGTGAGCATTGCTCCCGGTGAGGCGACGACCTTCCACCTCTATATTCCTGTCACTGAGGAGCCTGAGGCGGCGCGCGAGACGAATCATCCGGCGCAAAGCGAGCGCGATGTCGCTGTCCCCACTGCTTTGCAACACAGAGCGCCGAGTATTCTGGTGGTGGATGATGAGGAGGCCATCGGGCGCTTTATTGAGGAGTTACTGAAGATTCACGGCTATGAGGTAGCGATGTTTAATGACAGCCGGGAGGCTGCCAGGGCCTTTCGCAAGGAGGCGGACAGGTATGACCTGTTGCTTACCGACCAGACCATGCCCCACATGACCGGTGTGGAGTTGATAGAGAGCGTGCACGCTATTCGCCCGGAGTTGCCGGTGATTCTCAGCAGTGGTTATAGCGAGCAGGTGAATGAGGGCAATGCCACTGAGTTTGGGATCAGTATCTACCTGGCCAAACCTATCGAATCGGCAAAATTATTTGCCGCGATTGATTCCCTGTTGTCGCCAGAGAGTGATCACGACAAGGAGTAACGGCGGGCGAGTGAAAATGTGAATTGTATTTGCTCGCGCAGACGGTAAGCTATAGAGCTAATCAATAAATAAACCCTTGAATAAGAAGGTGAATCATGGCACTTGGTAATAGCTCCAGCGAATTTGGCACTGTCTCTAAAATCCTCCACTGGTCGATGGCGGCAATCATCATCACCCTCATTGGTGTCGGCATCTACATGGCCGGGCTACCGAAAGAGACGGCGGAGCAGAAGCAGTATGCTTTTCAGTTTTACGGATTGCACAAATCCTTTGGTGTCGTGGTGCTGGCCCTGATGGTTTTGCGTCTGCTCTGGATTCGTCTCTCACCGCCGCCCGCGTTGCCCGCGGTGTTCGATGCCAAAGAGAAGATGATCACCAAGGCGGTTCAGGGCTTTCTCTACATCCTGATGATCCTGATGCCAATCAGTGGCTATGTCATGTCTAACGCCGGTGGCTACCCCATCAACTTCTTCGGTCTGGGCGAGTTGCCTGCACTGATCGGTAAGAGCAAGGAGATCGGCGGCATTGCCCACGAGGCGCATGAGATCATGGGTTTTGCGA
>JBFFJV010000102.1:0-8146 GCA_041555695.1 Thiohalomonadaceae bacterium
CGCCCGTAGCTCAGCTGGATAGAGTACCTGGCTACGAACCAGGCGGTCGCACGTTCGAATCGTGCCGGGCGCGCCAAATTGAAAAAGCCCCGCTGGAAACAGCGGGGCTTTTTTATTTTCTGCTATTCGTCCGTTTAAAACATTTAAATCAGATTATGTAATAAATATCTGAGTGTCCCTGATTTGTTCCATTCCGAAGGCTTCATTCTATATAAAGAGCGTGCTGTAGCCATCTGAACAGAAAGTTTTAACCGGTTAGTCAATTCTCCCCGCAAAGACTTCTTCAATTGACGTAACGCCTTGTCGGGCGAGCTGTACGGCATTTTGAGTAAGGAGTTGCATTCCCTGTTGCTGAGCGAAGGACTTTATCTCTTGCGTGTTGGCGCCATTACTGATCAGTGTCGATAGTGCTGGTGTGATCTCCAGCAGCTCACTGACTACGGTGCGGCCGTGATAGCCGGTGTTGTTGCAGCTATTGCAGCCGCTTCCTTTGTAGAATATTTCCTGTTGATCGAGTTTGAGGATTTGACGTACCTCGGGTTCTATCTCTTCTTCAAGCTTGCAGTGGGGACAGTTCATACGCAGTAGGCGCTGTGCCATGACGCCGAGCAGGGTGGAGCTGAGCAGGTAGGGTTCAATGCCCATATCGATGAGGCGGGTGACGGTGCTGGCAGCATCATTGGTGTGCAGGGTACTCAGTACCAGGTGACCGGTGAGGGCGGCCTTGTTGGCGATACGTGCGGTTTCAATATCGCGGATCTCACCGACCATGATGACGTCGGGATCGTGGCGCAGGATGTGGCGTAGCGACTCGGCAAAGTTGTATCCGATCATCGGGGCGATCTGGATCTGCTCGATGTTATCCATGTCGTACTCTACCGGATCCTCGACCGTGATGATGTGCGGATTGCGTCGGCGGATCTCATCGAGCAGGGCATAGAGTGTTGTGGATTTGCCTGATCCGGTTGGGCCGGTAACCAGCAACATGCCGTAGCTGCGTGACATCAGGGTACGAAGTTTGCGACGCTCGACCTCACTCAGCCCCAGCTCATCGAGTGGCTTGAGCCCTACCTGCTTATCGAGAATACGGATCACGACACTCTCACCGTTGACGGTGGGAATGACAGAGAGGCGCAGGTCGATGGTATTGCCCTGATGTATCACTCGGGCATGACCGTCCTGTGGCAGACGACGCTCGGCAATATCCATGTGTCCGGTGATCTTGATACGGCTGACCAGTCCAGGCAGCAGCGACAGGCTCATGGAGCGGGAGAACTGCAGTTTGCCGTCGATGCGATAGTAAATGTTGACGCGATCTTTTGCCGGGCGAATATTGATATCGGAGGCGCGGTGCTGGATCCCCTGGGTAATGAGTGCATTCACCAGGCGCACAATGGGCTTCTTCTGTGCCTCCCTGGCCATCGACTTGAGCACCGTGAGCTCCTGTTTCGGTTTATCCTCACCGAGCATCTCCAGCTCATCGGAGATGTCGTTAAAATCCTCCTCACTATGCTGCAGATAGTACTTGTCCAGTACCTTACTGATTTCGGCACTGGAGGTGATCACCGCATCGATATTGCGGTTGGTGTGAAAACGCAGCAGTTCCAATGCCTCCCAGTCGAGAGGGTTCTCCATGGCGATCACCAGCCGCTTCCTGCTCTCGGCCAGTGGCAACACGTTGTATTGCAGTGCAATATCGGCGGGTACCAGACTTAGCACCTGTGGCGGAATTTCATAGTTGCCAAGTTTGACGTAGGGGATCCCTAGCTTGCTGGCCATTGCCGCGTTAATTTGCTCGCGGCTACAGAATTCCAGTTCCACCAACACATCACCGATGTGCATTCGGGGGTGCTGGTGCTGCCAGGTGAGGGCCTCGTCTAACTGCTCTTCGCTGAGCTGTCCCTCGCTGATCAGGATATCACCGAGGTGACGGTCTGAGAGGGTGGGGTTGGCATGCAGCACCCTGGCCAGTTCGGCCTCATTGGTGATGGTGATTTCGTTCATCCTGATTCCGCTATGTGGACTATTATTCTCCCTGTTTAATTCATTTGATGCGGAACTGCAAATGAGAGTACGGCGTGGAGGACTCCCGCCGTGATGCAACAGGGGTTAGTGACTGAAGAGGGCTGCCTGTACCATTTCGTCATACTCTTGCTGAAAGAAGAATTTCTCTTCCCCAAAGGCTGGCTGCAGGTGGTTGAGCCAGGTCGCCGTCTCGTCATATTTGGCGAAGAAGGGGCGCTGTACCCAGTCGGGATTACGGCCCTGGATGAAACGCAGTACGAATACCTTTTCACCCTTAATTTCGCTAACGCCCTGCACCTCGACCTTTCCCGGTGCGGCACTCATGGAGGGACCGCGTACTGTGCGCGACAGGCCGGAGACCTGTGTTACCGCATCGCGGTAGATCTCCCAGGCCTTATATAACGGCACCTCAAAGTAGCGCTTGGCGCCTGTGTCGCGCTCCACAAACATGTAGTAGGGGATGATCCCCAGCTGGGTCTGCATGCGCCACATTGTTGCCCAGACCTCGGCATCGTCGTGGATATGGGCGACCAGCGGTGACTGACTGCGCAGTACTGCACCGGTGGCACGCAGCCGGCGGATCGCTTCGCGGGCAACCGGGGTGTCGAGTTCACGCCAGTGGTTAAAGTGGCTCATGATGGCGACGTGTTTGCCTGCCTTCACCAGCTTTTCCAGTAGGTTCAGTAGCTCATCGGCATCTTCGTCACTGACAAAGCGTTGCGGCCAGAAGGAGATCGCCTTGGTACCGATACGGATGTTGCTGATGTGGTCGTATTCGGGGCTGAGTAGTGGTTCCAGGTAGTGCACCAGATGCTTGCTCTTCATCACCATCGGATCACCGCCGGTCATCAGCAGGTCACTGACCTCCGGGTGTTGCTGCAGGTACCGGTGTAGCTGGCCCGCCTCACTGGCGGAAAAGCGCATCTCTTTCTCGCCGATAAACTGGGCCCAGCGGAAGCAGAAGGTGCAGTAGGCGTGGCAGGTCTGTCCCTGGCTGGGGAAGAACAGCACCGTCTCGCGGTATTTGTGCTGCAGGCCGGGGATCGGTTCGCCATCCAGCATGGGGACGTTCATCTCACGCTGCCCGGCCGGGTGAGGGTTAAGTTCCTGTCGCAGCTCGTGGGCGAGGGCGCGGATCTCATTCTTGTCAGCACCGCTGTGCAGTAACTCAGCCATGCGGTCAAACTGTTCTGGTGCCAGCATCCCGCGCTGCGGGAAGGTGAGCTGGTAGATGGGATCGACAGGGATATTGTCCCAGTCAATGAGCTCGTCTATCACATACTGGTTGACGCGAAACGGTAGCACGTTGGCGACTACATGCATCTCAAAACGCTGCTCTTCGCTTAATTTGGCGAGCTGCGGGATCTGTTCAAGCTGGCGCTCGGTGTAGACCTTGTAACGTGATGGTTCGACATTCGTTGGCGAGCACTCGTTAAGAGGCAATTTGATGGCTGCGATTTTTGTCATAGTACCGGCTAGTTGGGTTAAAGCTTATAGCGGCAGGCCTGTGGGCATACCGGAATTGACGGGTGTTACCACCCTTGAGAATGTAAGATATTGTTTTATAACAAATTTGGCCATCATAATCAATGACGGCCGGTTACGGATTAGCGCCGGGCTGCGAAGGGGTTGCCTTTGTGTACGGACTCTTTGACCCGGTAAACCACGCCCTTGGGGGTGCGCACCATTTCAAAGGCATCGGTATAACTGGTCGGTGACTCGGAGCCGCCAAGGAACAGGTAACCACCGGGGTTAAGGCTGTTGGCCATGCGGTTGAGGATGTCGCTCTTAATCTCACTGGAGAAATAGATCAGTACGTTGCGGCAGAAGATGATATCGAACTTACCCAGAGCCGCGAAGTTATTGAGCAGATTGAGCTCGCGGAAAGTGGCTCTTGCCTTGATTTCGGGGCGAACCTGCCATTTTTCGCCCTGCGGGATGAAGAAGCGTTTTTTGCGATCTTCTGAAATCCCTCGGGAGAGGGACATTTTGTCATAAGTAGCGTTAGTGGCATCGCTGAGCATGGTTGCTGAGATATCGGTACCGATGATTTGAATATTACCGGGTAGCGAGCCCGGCTTGCTTGAGAGGTACTCCTGAATGGTCATGCTGATGGAGTAGGCCTCTTGCCCGGATGAGCTGGCGGCCGACCAGATACGCAGCTGGCGTGCCTTCTGCGCGGAGCTCTCCGGCAGTAGCTGGTGTTTGAGAACCTCGAAAGGATAGGTGTCGCGGAACCAGAGAGTTTCATTGGTGGTCATCGCGTCGACGATCTGCTCGTGCAGTTTCGAGTTGCGCCGGCTTTTGAGTTGCGTCATCAGGTGCGCAAAGTCCTCGATTTCGAACTCGCGCATCAAGCGATTGAGGCGGCTGGTGACCAGGTAGTGCTTGTTATCACCCAGAACAATACCCGAGGCATCTTCAAGGTAGCGTCGAAAGTCGTCGTACTCCTGTGGGGATATTTGTTTGGTGGTCACAGATTCAGGCTCTCGAGGTTACACGAATAAAGGGAATATTAACCATGAGTGTGAGTCATGTCATCTTAAGTTTCAATGGCATAGCCGTGTTAGGTCTTGTACTCCTTCACCATTGCCTGAATCTGCTGTGCCAGTTCGGTTAACTCGCTCCCCGCCCGGGTTATTTGCTGTGAGATGGTGGCCGATTCGTTGGTCAGCTTCTCAATATTGTGGATGTTGTGGTTCACCTGCTGCGATACGCTGAGCTGTGAATCGGAGGCGGCGGCAATCTGGCTGTTCATCTGGTTGATGTTGCTCACCGCGCTGGTGATCGCCTGTAGGGCGCTCCCTGCCTCAGAGGCCTGAGTGACGCTATGCTGTGCCTGCTCGCGGCTGGTCTGCATGGCCGTGACGGCATCATCGGCGCCCGCCTGTAATCGCTCAATCATCCCCTGAATCTCCTGGGTGGACTCCTGCGTCCGACTGGCCAGTGAGCGTACCTCATCGGCTACCACGGCAAAGCCACGACCGGATTCACCGGCACGAGCCGCTTCGATAGCGGCATTCAGGGCCAGCAGGTTGGTCTGGTCTGCAATGCCGCGGATCACATCAAGTACCCCGCCGATGGACTGGCTGTCCTGTGCCAGGGTGTCAATGACTCCCCCGGCACGTTCAATTTCAGCAGCCAGTTTGTCGATGCTGTTGACGGTGTCATTGACCACGCGTCTGCCGGTGTCGGAGTTAGTTTGAGCGCTGTCGGCGGCATCGGCCGCCTGCATCGCATGACCGGCGACCTCCTGAATCGTGTGGGTCATCTCCTCTATGGCGCTGACCACATTTTGTGTCTCAAATTGCTGGTTCTGAATCTGCTCAGCGGAATCATGGGTGATGCTGGAGAGGCCATGAGACGATTCGCTCAACTGAGAGGTGATGGTGTTGAGCTGGGTGATCATTTCGCGCAGTGTGGTGGCCATGCGGTTGAAGCTACTGACGATTTCACCAATCACATCGTGGCTTTCGATCTGGCACTGAAAGGTGATGTCCTTATTGCTGATGGCGTTGGCCACCGTGGAGATACGGCGCAGTTTACGCAGCAGCACGATGTTCACCAGCCAGTAGTTGACCACGCCGATGGTGGTGCCGGCGACCAGACAGCCGATAACGAACCAGCTATACATCCCGGGCTTCCACTCGACAAAGAACTGGGCGTAGAAGGGAAAGACAATCCCCATCAGCAGGCCGAAGCTGATAAAGGCGATACCCAAGTTTCGCAGAATGCTGGGTTTCATGGTTTTATCCTCGTATTTAATACTGAGATTAGCATTTGGGCTAACTATGTGCTGCGTGCATCGTCGACTTCGCCGGTGCGTTTGAGTACGGTCTTTGCCAGTTCGTCAGGGTTAAATTTCGGGATGAACTCATCGGCCCCCACCTTTTCGGTAAGGGCGTTGTTGAATCCCCCGCTCAATGAGCTGTGCAGAACGATGTAGAGTTTCTGCAGACGCGGATCACTGCGGATCTCGGCGGTCATGGTATAGCCATCCATCTGTGGCATCTCTACATCGGAGATCACCATCGTCAGCCGGGAGGGGACATCGATACCCTCTTCGGCCCAGGACTTCAGGATCGCCAGCCCTTCGCTACCATCACGCGCCAGGGTACTTTCGATCCCCAGTTGATCCAGGGTATGTTTGACCTGGTTTCGGGCAACGCTGGAGTCGTCTACCACCAGAGCGTGGTGGTGTGCCTGACGGCCAGTTCGCTGTCCCTCTTCAATGAGTTGCATCGACACCGTGCTCTCTACCTGTATGATTTCTGAGAGCACCTTCTCGACATCGATGATCTCTACCAGCTCCTCTTCGATGCGTGTTACCGCAGTCATGTAGTTGGCGCCGACTCCCCTGGGCGGTGGCAGAATCTCCTCCCAGTTCAGGTTAACGATACGATCAACGCCGCCAACCAGAAAGCCCTGCACGGTACGATTGTATTCGGTGATGATGACCGATGCGCTGGCCGGATCACGTAGAGGTGGACGTCCAATGGCCATCCCCAGGTCAATTAGCGTAATGGTTTTGCCTCGCATATTGGCGACGCCCCTGATCGCGCGGTGGGCATGGGGGAGCTGGGTCAGGAGAGGGCACTGGATCACCTCCTGCACCTTGAACACATTGATACCGAAGCGCTGACGTCCATCGAGATGGAACATCAATAACTCCAGGCGGTTGTGTCCTGCCAGCTGGGTGCGACTGTTGACCCCATCCATTACTCCTGCCATCGCAAACACGTACCTCTCATTACTTACACGTTGCTGTAACGTATATCGCCCGAAATATTCTGCTTCTTCAGTTTTCCGGCATGTTATTTGCTGAAACTGCTGTCATGAGTCAAAAAATTGTCTGCAATTTCCCTGGCCCTAAGTATTGACCAGAAGCGGGTACAGTCAATTTTGTCTACCGTCACTGACTCCCTCGCTGCTGCCATGGATATTGTGGTCGCATCAGGAAAAAGCAACTCTCGCCAGGGGGACTGCGGCTTTATCAACAGTGAAAAGCGAATGTGTGATGAAAAAGTTAAGTAATTTCATATGCTTGTTAAGCATGATGACAACCCCGGCAATGGCCATGGAGGTGCAGTCGCTGCAGTCGATACGTGATGCGGCGCAGCACTTCGTTGAGAGCAACGTCGATAACGCTCTGGGGGAGAGTGTGGTGAGCGTAGGGCAGCTGGATCGTCGCTTACGTCTGGTGCGCTGTGAAGAGCCGCTTCAGGCCTACTTTCCCAACAATGTGAAGCCATTGGGTAATATCACCGTCGGGGTACGGTGTGATGGCGCCAAACCCTGGTCGCTAATGGTACAGGCCCGCATTCAGCAGTTTATCGATGTGGTGGTCGCCGCCCGGCCGTTAGGCCGCGACCTTAAGCTGGCCAGGGAGGACATCAAGTTGTCCAGAACCGATATTTCACGCCTTAGCGGCGGCTACTATGCCTCCTTGAATGAGGCGAGCGGCATGGTGTTGAAGCGCTCGGTGAAGGCGGGTACGGTGTTGACCACCGTGATGCTCAAGCCCGCTATCTTAATAAAACGTGGTGAAAAGGTTATTATTCGTGCTGAGAGTGGCTCCATCCAGGTAAGAATGGAGGGGCAGGCCCAGCAGGCCGGTGCGAAGGGGGATATAATCGAGGTCAGGAACCTCTCCTCCAGGCAGGTCATAGAGGCCGAGGTGGTCTCGCCCGGCGTGGTTCGGGTAAGAATGTAGCCACGGGATGAGAATTTTGGGTGAAATATCTCTAAAGTAATTTCGCCATCGGACGATAACCCTCAGGAGAGAGGAGAAAGAGTATGTCTATCAACAGTATAACGGGTGCTTCCACCGCGCAGTCACAGCGTGCGACGGAGGGCTCCAAGGTCGAGGTTTCTCGCACTGAGCCGACCGTAAACCAGCAGGAGACGGGAAGTTCCTCAGCTGCTGACTCGGTTAGTTTGACCGATACCGCAGCGCGCCTGCAGAAGCTGGAGAACACCATCGCTGAACTACCAGTGGTTGATGCCCAGCGCGTGGAAGACATCCGCAGCGCAATCGCCAGCGGAGAGTATGAGGTCAATCCGGCTAATATCGCCGAGAAGATGCTCAGCTTCGATGCAGAATTGAACGGCTAAGCATCAA
>JBFFJV010000103.1:0-8125 GCA_041555695.1 Thiohalomonadaceae bacterium
CACAGCGCCGGCGTCAAAGTGCTCACTGCCTATCACCACACAGGCACCCACAGAAAAACAGAGCAGATTGGCCAGTACCATACCGAAGCAGTGGTAAAAAGGAACAGGAACCACCAGCCTGTCCCACTCGCTAAAGTGCAGAGCCTGTGCAGCGACCCAGGCGTTATTGAGGATGTTATGATGAGTCAGTACCACCGCCTTGGGAAAGCCGGTGGTGCCCGAGGTGTACTGAATGTTGATGGCGTCGTCAAAGTCGAGGATGGCGCCAATCTCATCGAGTCGTCCTGGGGCTACCTGCTCGCCCGCAGCGAGCATCTCCTGCCAGAGACCAAATCCCATCGCCGGCAATGCCGTATTGGCAGGGTCATCGGGAGCATACACCACGATATGCTTCAGCAGCGGAAACTCACTGTTATTAAGAGGTGGTGTTGCAGCGTCGAGTTCCGGGATCAGCGCGCGCAGCATCGCCACATAGTCACTGCTCCTGAAGCGGGGAATAATGAATAGCCCCTGAACCTCGGAGCGCTGCAGAGCGTAGGCCAGCTCCCGGGCTTGATAGGCGGGATTGATGTTGACCAGCACCGCGCCGATACGGGCAGTCGCCATCTGTAATAACAGCCATTCGATGTTGTTGGTGGACCAGACACCGATACGGCTGGCGTGACCGTAACCGAAGGCGAGCAGACCGCGGGCGACACGATCCACCTCGATAGAGAATTCCCGATAGTTAAGACGTCGCTGCTGAGGCAGTGAGACCACCGCCTCCTGTTCAGGGAACTGGCTAACGACCTCAGCAAAGTGTTGCGAAATGGTTTTACCAATTAGTGGCGTATCACCGCCGCGATGGAAGTAGCTAAGCCCGCTCATCACTCAACACTCTCCCAATAGGCATCCACCCGCGCCTGGATCTCGGCGATCAGTTTCTCGTTACGTTGCGGTTCAAACAGGTGTTTATAGCGTCCCTGCAGCTTCAAATACTCTTCGACAGGGACCCGCTTGCTCGGCACCCTGGTATGCACCACCTTGCCATCGATAAACTCTTTCAATGGCCATACCCCGCTCTTCACGGCAAGCTGGCCGATATGCGCGGTTTCCTTCGGGTCGTAGCTCCAGCCTGTTGGACAGGGGGAGAGGGCGATAATCATCCTCGGCCCCTTCATCGTCCTGGCCTTTTCGATCTTACGTGCCAGGTCCAGCGGTTCGGCGCCGATCACAGTGGCGACATAGGCGGGCCTGTGCGCCGCCCAGATATCAAATAGCGGTTTCTTGTAACCGGGATAACCGTGACTACCGGTACTGGTCGCCGTCTTCGCCCCATGCGGCGTGGCACCGGAGAACTGCTGACCGGTGTTGCCATAGCCCTCGTTGTCGTAACAAAGATAGATAAAGTCGAGGTCGCGCTCCATCGCCCCGGAGGTGGCAGAGAGCCCCATGCCGTAGGCTGAGCCATCGCCAGTGAGCACCACCACCTGCATATCCTCATCGTCGCTGATGGTGCCCCTGGCCTTGAGGATATCGAGGGCATCACGCACCCCTTGCGCGCCGGCCGGGGCCGAGGCCATCGCGGTATAGAGCCAGCCACCGCGAAACGGTGTGAAGGGGTAGACCGATAGCAGCGTCATGCAACCGGCGGCATTAACGAAGACCGTCTTCTCCCCGAGGATGTCGTAGACCTCATGCAGCGCCTCCAGCCCGCCACACCCGGCACACATCGGTGTGCCGGTACCTAACAGGTGGGTCGAGGGCATATTCTTCAGGTTCTTAAAGATGGTCGACTCACTCATCGTCCTTCTCCCCCCTGTCACGCTCCAGTTCTGTACGCTCAACTTTGGCGATCGCCTGCAGATTTCTTACCTCACGCAATTCATTACCGGTATAGAGCAGACGCGGTGGCGGGGCACTCCCCTGCTTCACCGCATCGCGTAGCACCGTAGCGATTTGAAAGAACTCCTCCGACGGAATATCGCGCCCACCCAGGCCGCCGATAAAGCTGGCGAGTAGTGGTGCATTGGGCTGGCCATAGAGTACTGAAGTAACCTCACTGTGCAGCACCCCACCCATCCCCATGGAGAGGTTTTGATCGACCACTGCGACGGCAGAGCGGTTACACAAAACCCGCTGCAGTGCCTCGCGTGGTAAGGGGCGCAGCAGCCGTGGCCGTACCAGACCAATCGCCCAACCGGCATCGCGGAGTCTGTCCACCGCTTCTTTCGCCTTGGTGGCGAAGGAGCCCATCATCACGAACAGGTACTCGGCATCCTCGCAACGATAAGACTCCAGTGCATCGTGTCGACGGCCAAAGTGCTGTTCAAATTCATCGGCGATCTCATCGTAAACAGCGAGTGCATTCTGTGCAGCGAGGTGCGTTTCATAACGGAAGTAGGAATAGGGTCCACCACCCAGCACCGCCACCGCCTGACTCTCGGGTGAGCTGGCACGGAACATCATGTTCTCCGCATCAAAGGGGGGGAGGAAATCACGTACCTTCTCCTGCTCCGGCAGGGTCACCGGCTCGCGGGTGAAGCTGAGATAAAAGCCATCGAGGTTAACGATCACCGGCAGGCGGACACGAGGATCCTCGGCCAGTTTGTAGGCTATCAATGTCGAGTCGAGCACCTCCTGACAGGTGGCGCAGTGTATCTGCAAAAAGCCCGAATCGCGGGCCGCCAGGATGTCGTTGTGGTCCGGCTCTAAAGTGATCGGCGAGGCGAGTCCGCGTGAGACATTGGCCAGCACAAAGGGGGCACGCCAGCCGGAGACGGTATAGAGCATCTCCATGGCGTAGAGCAGCCCCTGACTGGAGGTGGCGCTGAAGACGCGCACCCCGGTGGCCGCGGCACTTCCGGCGGCGGTGATCATCGAATGCTCCGATTCGAGGGTGACCATACGCCCCGGCATCTCCTCTCTGTCTATCCACTCGCTCAGGCTTTCGATGATTTCGGTCTGCGGGGTAATGGGGAAGGCGGGAATGTAATCGACCTCGGCTAGCCGGGCTCCCCAGGCTGCCGCTGCGTTACCGGTCATTAACCGTCGCGTCATGACTTTTTCTCCTCAGCGGCAGCGGTATGCTCCGCTACGGCTTCGATGGCATGGGGTGGACACTGGGCAACGCAAACCAGACATCCCTTACAGTGGTCGTAATCGATTACCGGCGTCCCCTCTTCCACCGCAATTGCGCCATCGGGACAGAAGGTGCTGCAGACCCACCAGCATTTGTTGCAGCGTTGATAGTCGATCACCGGTCGCATGGTGCGCCATGAGCCGGTCTTTAATGCATCGGTATTATCAGCCGCGTGAATCACCGGGGCGGCGGTGCGCGCATCGTCGAACGGCAGTTCAATCCACTCGGGCGCGTGCCAGGCCGTGGCATCGGCGACAATACCCTCAACCACCTCTGTCCTGGTCTCCCGTATAAGATCAAAGGCATGCAGTGCGCGTTGTCTATTCTTCTTTAAGATCTCACTGCCCAGATGCCCCAGCTCCTGTTCTATCGCCTGCTGTAGTGAGTCACGATTGATAACGTGGCATAGTGCTGCTGCCGCGCCTGCACAGAGGGCCCCGACAAAGGGCATCTCGGCACGATCTGTTACCTCCTCAGGAGCAGGAAGAACGACAATGGGGCCTGGGTAGTTGAGTCGGCCCTGCCACTCGGCGACATCGGTATGGCTGTTAATTAACAAAATGGTATGCTCATCGGCACCGCCCATCACGCCCGCGGCAGGTACCGGCACCAGCGTGTCATCGGCGACGATGATGAGATCGGGTTTGACTATAATGCCGCGCTCATTGATCGGTGCCTTATCGGCACGCACAAAGGCAAAGATCGGCGCACCGCGACGTTCGGCCCCGTAACGCGGTGCATCCTGCACCTCGTAGCCCTGAAGAAAAAAGGCGCTGCCGAGGATACGACTGGCGGTCTTCATCCCCTGACCACCACGACCGTGAAAGCGAATGCGGTACATCTTTATACCCAGCGGCTGTTCATGGAGAAGGTATTAAAACGACGGAAACTCATTGCCTTCTCTACACGCTTACGGGCCATCTGCAACGATGCCTCACGCGGCAGGCACTGCTCCTTTTTTGCCATTTTCAACACCTGTTCGGTGTTACGCCGCAGCTTCTCCTCAATGGTCTGCATTGCCGCCGACTCAGTAGCACCGTGATACTCCATCGCAGCACAGATCACACCACCTGCATTGGCGATAAAATCGGGTACGCAGAGAATCCCTTTCTGGTGCAGGATCTTCTCGGCACCAGGGGTAAAGGGGATATTGGCCCCCTCCACCACCAGCCGTGTGTTCAGACGGTGTACATTGTCTTCGTGGATCACATCGGGGCGTGCAGCCGGGATCCAGATATCGCACTCCACATCGATCACATCGTCCCGCTCCATGCTCTTCGCATCGGTGTAATCGGTAACACACTTTCCTTCATCCTTGAGTGCCAACAGCGCATCCACATCAATCCCTTCCGGATTGTGGATGGCACCCGCCGAGTCGGCCACCGCCACCAGCACCGCCCCTTTAGCGGCAAGAAAACGGCTAACGTTTCTGCCTACCGCACCGAAGCCCTGCACCACGAAACGCGCACCATCCAGCGGAAAATCACAGTAGGTGAGCGCTACATCGACGACATTACTAAGGCCCCAGCCGGTGGCACCAATCTCATCAAGAGGAATACCGCCAATCTCCCGCGGTAGCGCGACGACCCGCTCCACCTCATCGCGGATCCAGGCCATGCACTCCTCGTCGGTACCCATATCCGGGGCGAAGACATAGGTCTCCTCGTTACGGAGTGCGCTGGCCATGGTGCGAAGTAACAGCTGTTTCTTCCCCTTATCCATCTTCGGGTCGCCCTGGATGACGATCTTGCCTCCACCGTGTGGTAGACCTGCCGCGGCATTCTTGAAGGTCATGGCACGAGCCAGACGGGCGCACTCCTCGGTGGTGACATCGGTGGCCATGCGAATACCGCCAATTGATGGGCCCTTGGCGATGTTATCGACCACGAGTACCGCCTTAAGCCCACATGATGGCTCCTGCACATGTATGACCTTGAGCGGCCCCAGTTCATCGCCTAGTGCGAAAATATCCCCCATTTAAACCTCCGTTCTTATCGTCGTGGAATTAGAGTCAACAGGCGGCAAATACCTAGCATTCGCCTACTATTAATGTAGTAGAAGATGCCAGAACGCGACATAGTGGATGAAGATTGTGTAAACACGGGATGAACATCGATCTTCCCCGCCTTTAGCTGTTGTTAATTTTCAGGCGAACTCCACGTAACGCATATAACGGCATCCGTATGAATGGTTGGGGCTGAACACAATGAGACTAATCAGCCAGCCTGTAAGGCTGGGACTACTCCGAAAAAGAATGAACAACAGGGAAAAACGATATGACGCCAAAACAGAGTAAAACGCCCGCCGAGGGTAAACGCAGTCAGATGCGTGCCTACCTTGTCGGCGGCGGCATCGCCTCACTGGCGAGTGCGGTATATCTCATTACAGAGGGGAAATTGCAGGGCAGTCATATCCACATCCTGAATCAGGATCGTATTAATGGTGGTGCACTGGATGGTTCTGGCTCAGCCGATGAGGGCTACCTTATCCGTGGCGGCAGAATGCATGAACAGCACTTCGTTTGCACCTGGGATTTACTCTCACGCATCCCTGCCCTGAATGCCCCCGATAAGAACGTAACAGAGGAGATATTTGAGTTTAATAAACAGGTGGTCACCGCCTCTACCTCTCGCCTGCTTAAGAACGGCGAGAAGATGGACGTCAGCTCTTACGGTCTGAGCATGCGCGATAACTATGACATGCTGCGACTTATCTTTAGCTCCGAGGAGTCGCTGGGGGCCACCCGGATCGATGAGTGGTTTACCCCCGAGTTTTTTAGCACCGTATTCTGGTTACTCTGGAGCACCACCTTTGCCTTTCAGCCATGGAGCAGTGTGGTCGAGATGCAGCGCTACTTTAACCGTTTCATCCACCTGCTTCCCGGTTTCAATCAACTGGGAGGGATCATGCGAACGGTATATAACCAGTATGACTCGGTAGTGCTCCCCGTCGAAACCTGGCTGAAGGAACAGGGCGTCAATTTCCACCTGCAGAGCCAGGTTACGGATATCGATTTTGATATCACCCGTTCGCAGAAACGTGCAACTGCCATTCACTACGTTACCGCGAGCACGACAGAGACTATCGAGGTAACGGAATCCGATCTGCTCTTTGTGACTCTGGGCTCCATGGTTGAAAATGCCACAACGGGTAGTATGTCATCAGCGGCTGCGCTTAACAGCGATATTAGTAAAGGTAGCTGGGCCTTATGGAAACGCATTGCCGATAAGGATGAGGGGTTTGGTCATCCCGGCGTATTCTGTGACAACATCCAGCAGACGAAATGGATGTCGTTTACCGTCACCCTCAAGGATCCCACCTTCTTTGAACATATGGAGACCTTTACCGGCAACAGCGCGGGTACCGGTGGTCTCGTCACCTTCACTGACTCCAACTGGTTTATGTCAGTGGTACTGGCCTACCAGCCGCATTTCATCAACCAGCCTGAGGATGTCTTTGTCTTCTGGGGGGATGGTCTGTTCCCGGATAATGAAGGGAATTACGTTAAGAAGAGGATGTCGGATTGTAACGGCGAGGAGATCCTGGCTGAACTCTTCTACCATCTTAAGATCGAAGAGAAGATGAAACCGGTGATGGAGAAGATCAACTGCATCCCCTGCATGATGCCTTTTATCGACAGCCAGTTTCAGCCGCGAGTACCTGGTGACAGGCCCCAGGTGATTCCCGATGGGGCAACAAATTTCGCCTTTCTCGGCCAGTTTGTCGAGGTACCGAGAGACTGCGTATTCACTGTCGAATATTCAGTGAGGACTGCGCAGACCGCGGTATTCAGCCTGCTGGGATTGGAGAGGGAGGTATCACCTATCTATGAGGGAAATCACGATATCCATGTGCTAATTGAGGCACTTAAGGCCGTGAACCGTTAGCCGTTATTCGGGCAATGCCATATTTGCATAATGGCCCGGCAATGCCGGGCCAGCGCCTTAGTTAACATTAGTTAACATTAGTTAACATTAATCGACGGTAATACTCTTGCGATGGGACTTTTCCACCTTGGGAAGTGTGAGTTCCAAAATACCATCATTAAAGGTAGCCTTGGCCTCATCGGCATTGACATCCCCCGGCAGCGCGACGGTACGACTGAAACTGCCGCGGCTAATCTCGCTACGATAATAGTTTCCTTTCTCTTCCTTCTCCTGGTGACTGGTGCTGCCCTTGATAGTGACGCTGTTATCGGTCATTGATACGTCGATATCATCCTTTTCAACACCGGGCAACTCGGCCTTCACTACAATCTCGGTATCGCGGTCGATAATATCGACTCTGGGCATCTTTAACTCTGCCAGCTCGGGAAGGTGCGGCATGTCCCAGCGAAAGGGTTGCATCCAGCGGCGGGGAAAGAAGCTCTCGAACATTCGGTCCATCTCTTCGAAGGGACTTAGCATCCGTGAAGATGGCTCCCTCTCAACCGGAACATTCTCTTTCTCTTTTTTGCTCACTTCACCCTTCTTCTTTTCTGCCATGATCTGTCTCCTATTTATCTAATTAACAATAAACCGGAAATAAACGGGATATTCCATGCCAAGTATAGACGCTTCCTGCCAGAATACAGGCGTCACGAGTTAGCGCAGAAACACCCCCTAAATCGACAGTTCCACGCGTGATACCGCATTCTCATCACGCTCCAGTTCTGGATGGCAAACAAACAGCTGTGTTGCCGAAACACCGTAACGATGCACCAGAATCGACTTGATTGTTTCGGCACGCTGTTTCGCCAGTCTCTCCAGTGCAGGATGACCCGCTAACGGTATAGCCTTCTCCTTTCCCCCGGTGAGAGCTAAAAGATCGGCCGTGGATGCAAAGCCGCAGAGACGCATGTTGATATCCTTCTTCTCTGTCAGCTGACTAATACGTTCCAGATAGGGCATGGCTTCAGGTGTAACGTCGACACTAGCGGTAGCAAAAAGTACCGGATCAAGCTGTATATGGCCGGCGGCCTTTCCCGCCATCTGTACCACTGTGATCAAGGTTCCATAGGGCTGC
>JBFFJV010000104.1:0-8086 GCA_041555695.1 Thiohalomonadaceae bacterium
AACTCCATCTCGGGGGTGATGATCCCCTTGCGTGCATAGTGCATCTGCGAAACATTCTGACCGGCTTTGGCGCGGCGCGGGGCACGAATATGCTCAAAGCGCAGACTCGCCAGTTCTGCATCGCCCTGACGTGCGGCACCATATTCGGAGGTGGGGCCGTCGAGTTGTTCGGTATCACCACGCTCTTCGATCCACTGCTCACGCAGGGCCGGCAGACCGGCCATCAGGTCGATGCTGGCAGTCGGGTCGGTGTAGGGACCGGAGGTATCGTAGACAAAGATCGGCGGATTTTTCTCCGGGGCTCCGGAGGTCATCGCATCGTCCTGAGAGATCTCACGCATTGGTACGCGAATATCGGGGCGCGAGCCTGCGACGTAGATCTTCTTCGATTTGGGAAACGGCTTGGTGACCTCTGCGGAGAGTTGCGAGGTCTTTTTCAGGAATTCTTCCGGGATGGCGCTCATGGTGCGTCCTCAATAGTCAATTCGGGGGAGAGGGGTGGACGCGCTAGCGGCACCGCTTCCCTACGCCAGCGTTAACTGGATCAGGTTCAAAGGGTCACATCTCAATTGGTCCTGTACAGAACAGCCACCAACGCCCCTAGCAGTAATCGTTAAAGGTATCTTATTGATCTCGATTATTCAAGTAAACCATTGATACAGAAAAAGAAAAACCACACTAAATCAGGCGTTAACGGGTTAGCAAACACTCACACCGTAGACTCTACTTATACACCTATTACCTAGCATGACCTTGCCTGCCCTGCTCCATACGCTTACTCTTTGCTACAGAATTGAATACTCAAAACAGATACAAGGCAGGGGGATAAACATGGCCGATATGAATATCGAACAGGCGCGCCACAATCTGATTGAACAGCAGATCCGCCCGTGGGATGTGCTGGATGATCGGGTACTGGACACGATAATGCGCTGCCCGCGCGAAAATTTTGTTGCCCCGGCACAACGTAATCTCGCCTTTGTCGATATGGAGCTGCCCATTGGCCATGGCGAGCGCATGATGTGCCCCAAGGTCGAGGCGCGCATGCTGCAGGGGCTCAACGTACAGCCCGGCGATCGCATCCTGGAAGTAGGCACCGGCAACGGTTATGTCACCATGCTGCTGGCCAGCCTTGGTGACTATGTCTACTCGGTGGAGATCAACGAGGAGCTGGCCCGCGCCGCCGGCAAGCGACTGGCCGAGCACGGGGTGGATAACGTCGATATCAAGGTGGGCGATGCCGCCAACGGCTGGAGTAACAATCAGCCCTACGATGTGATCGCTATTACCGGTTCGCTGCCCAGCCTGCCCGAGAGCTTCAAACAGGACCTGCAGATCGGTGGTCGCCTGTTCGCCATCGTCGGTGAAGGCCCGGTAATGGAGGCCCAGCTGATCACCCGCATCAATGCCAATGAATGGAAAGAGCAGGTGTTGTTCGAGTCCTGGCTCGCCCCCCTGAAGAACGCCACCAGCAAAGTTTCATTTCAATTCTGAATACCCCGTGCCCGCTATGGCGGGCACGCCTCCCTGATTTTTACCTTGAATCCTGTGTGTTGCGAACGCAACATATAAGCATCATCTAATATCAAGCGGAAGTCTGGCCATATTGGTAGTAGACTTGCGTATAAATTACTGTTGCTAAGGGATGCAAATGAAACCAGTACTGTTGAAGCTCGTTACCACCTCGGCACTGATGCTGGGAGCGGCCTCACTCCAGGCCGAAGACCTGCTCGATGTCTACCGCATGGCCCAGCAGAGCGACCCGACACTACGCGCCGCCGAGGCGGGAAACCAGGCCGCACAACAGGGACGCGCCCAAAGCCGCGCCTCACTGTTACCGCAGGTAAATCTAAGCGCCAACATCACCCAGAATCAGCGTGATATCAACGGCAGCAACACCGATTATGACTCTAACGGCTACAACTTAAGCCTGGTACAGAGTCTCTACCACCACGACTACTACAAGCAGCTGAAAAAGGCTGATGCGGGTATCGCCCAGGCCAACGCCCAGTATGAGGCGGCACGCCAGGGGCTGATCCTGCGCGTCGCCGAGGCCTACTTTAATCTGCTCGCCTCCCAGGACAACCTGGCCACCGCCGAGGCCTCCAAGCGTGCGATCAAACAGCAGCTGCGCCAGACCCAGCAGCGCTTTGAGGTGGGACTGACCGCGATCACCGACGTACACGAGGCACAGGCCGGCTACGATGCCGCAGTGGCCGCCGAGATAGGTGCCCGTAACAACCTCGACATCGCCCGCGAGGCACTGCGTGAGATCACCGGCCAGGAGCCGTTGGTTCCCGCTGCGCTGCAGGATGCGATGCCACTGCTTAGCCCCGAACCTGCCGATATCGGGCAGTGGGTCGACAAGGCGCGTGGCCAGAACCTGTCGCTAATCGCCGCGGAGGCGGCAGCCCGTGCCGCCGCCGAGGAGCTGGGACGCCGCGAAGCGGGGCACTACCCGACTCTGGATCTGGTGGCCAACCATAACTATTCGGATACCACCGACGATCCCAGTCCGACTAGTGGCGGCGAGTACACCAACACCAGCATCGGCGTGCAGCTGAGTGTGCCGATCTTCTCCGGCGGTCTCACCACCGCACAAAGCCGCGAGGCGCGCGCCCTGCTAACCCAGGCGCAGGAGTCGCTGGAGGCACAACGCCGTGCCACCGAGCGTGAGGTCAGAAGTGCCTACCTTGGCATCACCGCCGGTATCAGCCAGGTGAAGGCACGCAAGCAGGCCCTCTCCTCGGCACAGACCGCACTGGAGGCCACCCAGGCCGGTTTTGAGGTGGGCACCCGCACCGCCGTTGATGTACTCAACTCACAGCAGGTGCGCTACAGCGCACAGAGTGCGTACTCCCGTTCGCGCTATGACTATCTGCTCGCCACCCTCAAACTGAAACAGGCGGCAGGCTCACTGAGCGAAGAGGACATTACCCTGGTTAACGGTTGGCTCAAATAACGCCATAACTCACGGTGCGACAGCTACTCTATAGCTGAAAGCGTCAGGGAGCTTACGCCCCCTGACCTGCAATAAGCGTTAACCTTTTACCTTTCCGTATAAGCCCTGATAGAATCGCCCCCATGAACGAAAACTCACCATTCCCACCCGCCGCGCCCGACTTCAGCGATCCGCTGGGGCTGCTGCGCGCCTGTCACGAACGCGTATTGCAGCACTGCGATACCCTGGAGAATCTGGCCGCCCATATCGGCGACAAGGGTATCGATCAGGATGCCAAAGAGGCCGCCGCCCAGGTACACAAATACTTCTCGGTGGCTGGCAAGCACCACCACCAGGATGAGGAACAGGATATCTTCCCGCGCCTGGCACGCCAGAGCCTTAAGCTGGCCGATCTGGTGCACCGGCTGAAGCAGGAACACGAGGCCATCGATGCCCTGTGGGAACCGCTCGCGCCGTTACTCGCCCGCCCTGCCACCATTGAGGATAGCGAGGCCTTTCTGCAGCAGGCCGAACAGTTCGCCGACACCTATCGTGCCCATGTACGCAAGGAGAATGAGGATCTACTCGATATGGCACAGCACATCTTCGGCAGCGATGAGTTGAAGCAGATCGGTGAGAAGATGGCCGAGCGTCGCGGCCTGCATATCAAGTTGCGCTAACTGCTAGCCGCAACAAGACCATGGCAGCCTCACCCGCGTTCCACCCCTCACACTATCTTGCCCCGCGCCACTGGCCGACCTGGTTTGGCCTGGGACTGCTGCACCTGCTCACCCTGCTGCCATACCGCTGGATCATGGGGCTGGGTGCCGCACTCGGTACACTGCTCTACACCCTGATGGGGCGTCGGCGCCGTATTGCCGAAATCAATGTCTCCCTGACCATGCCCGAACTCTCTCCCGGCGAACGGGACACCCTGATACGCGAACACTTCCGCAACGCCGGACGCGCCCTGTTTGAAAGCGCCCTGAGCTGGTGGGCAAGTGATGCACGACTTCAGCCGATGTATGAAATTGAGGGCCTGGAAAACCTGCAACGTGCTTCGGCAGAAGGCCACGGGGTGATACTCCTGAGTGCCCACTTCACCTGCTTTGAACTGGGTGCACGCATGCTGTCTGCACACCACAAATTCCAATTTATCTACAAACCCCAGCGCAAGAATCCCCTGTTTGAGGCCTACACCACCCGGCTACGCCTCAAACACTTTCTACGTGCCGTACCGCACAAGGACTTGCGCGGCATGGCGCGAGGGCTCAAACAGAAACGAACCTGCTGGTACCTCCCCGATCAGGACTTCGGTCACAAGAACTGCGTCTTCGCCCCCTTTATGGGAGTTCCGGCAAGCACCGTCACCTCCACCTCCCGCCTGGCCTCCATGACCGGGGCACGAGTGGTGCCCTTCTTCCCCCTGAGACGTGAAGATGGAAAGGGTTATATCCTGCACATCCTGCCCGCCCTTGAGAACTTCCCGAGTGGCGATGATTTAGCCGATGCCACACGGGTTAACGCCGCGATCGAGGAGTTTGTACGCCGGGAACCCGAGCAATACCTCTGGATACACAAGCGCTTTAAGAGCCGCCCCGAGGGGGAATCCAGCCCGTACAAACCATGAGTAGCTCACAGCCACCGTTAATCCCGATGCTCATCTACCGCACCCTGCTGTGGCTACTCACCCCCTATTTGCGCTGGCGTTTCTTTCGCGAAGGACGCCGCTATCAGGATAGCCAATACGCACCGCAGCGCCGTGGCCACGGCCACCCACGTTTTACCGAGCACCCGGTCTGGTTTCATGCCGCCTCAGTGGGCGAGGTCAATGCCCTGCTACCGCTAATCGAGGCATTACATGCCGAGCAGAAAGAGTTGCCACTGCTGCTCACCACCAATACCGCCAGCAGCGGCGCACTGGCACGCAGTAAACTCCCCGCCGGAGTTACACACAGCTACCTGCCGATGGACTGGCGCGATGCCATGCAGTGCTTTCTTGCCAGCTGTCAGCCCCGTCTCGGGGTGATCATGGAGACCGAATTGTGGCCCAACCTCTACCAGCTCTGTAGCGGGGGCGGCACGCCACTGGTCATCATTAATGGCCGGTTATCCGAAAAGACACTTCGCGCACCCCGCTGGCTACGCCGGCTCTATCGCGACTGTCTGCAACGTAGCAGCCAGATACTCGCCCGCAGCAAGGAAGACCGGGAGAACTTTATTCAACTCGGGGCCAACGCCGGGCAGTGCCACACGCTTGGCAATATCAAATTCGCCGCACTGAATAGCGAGGCCCCGCCACCTGTCAAACTGGGTCGCGACTATGTACTTGCCGCCTCCAGCCGTGATGATGAAGAGAAGCTGATCGTCGAGGCCTGGCAGCAGGCCGGGCGAGAGGAGCTGCTGGTGATCGCCCCGCGCCACCCGCAACGCCTTGCTGCCATTCTCGCCGACCTCAAACCCTTTCAACTCACCACCGCTGTTCGCAGCCGTGGCGAGCAGCCCGATGCAAGCACCCAGCTCTATATCGCTGACACCTTCGGTGAGCTACGCGCCTTTATGGCCGGCGCACAGCTGGTATTTATGGGGGGATCGCTGGTGGCGAAGGGGGGACACAATATTCTCGAACCTGCCGCACTGGGCAAGGCGGTGATCACCGGGCCACACATGGATAACTTTCTCGATGAGAACCGTATCCTGCTGGAGGCAAAGGGGTTGCTGCAGATCGGTTCTATTGATGAGTTGAGTCGCGCCTTCACCAGCCTTCTGGAAGACAGGGCCGCCGCCAGTGCGCAAGGGGAAAGGGCGAAACTGGCGCTTGCCGGGCACCGCGATGTGATTGAGCGCTATTTAGACGAGCTGCAGAAATACCTCTAGCCTACAGAACAAAACCCAGGAACGGCCATCCAGGTCGCCAGCAGCCGTGGCTATGGCCCTGCTGTTCGCGGTCGCAGACCGCTCCTACGGCAGATCCTACGGTAACCACTGGCCCCAGCCGCACCCTGTAGGAGCGAACTGTGTTCGCGAAACAGCGGTCGTTAAAATTCGTGGTCGCATATCCTTCGTTCCTACGGCTCTTCAACAGACGACGCTCTCTTCGCTACCCCTTCGCCGCGATTTTGTAACCTCGCATCAACGCCTTCCAGTCCTCATCATCAAAGGCAAAGTTCTTCTCGGTACGACGGAATTTCATCAGTGAGCGGTTCAGCCGCTCCATATTGGCACTGCGCCAGCCCTCATCACCACGGCGCAACTCACTGCGGTCAAAATCGATCAAATAGACCCTGCCGGTCTCATCGAGCAGGATATTGCGGGCATTGAGGTCGGCGTGAAACAGCCCTTCCAGGTGGAAGCGGCGCAGCCACGAACCCAGCTGCTCAAGTTGTGCGGTGGGCAGGCGTTTTTCACACAGCCACTCGGCCAGCGGCCGTGCATCAATCGCCTCGGTAGCGATATCTGCGGTATAGGTCAGGCCGTGGTGTACCACACGCACAGCCACCGGACGCGGTACCGGCAGGCCGCGGCGGTAGAGTTCCAGCAGCAGCTGCCACTCACGCCAGGGGCGACTCTTCTCCAGCCCCTGCCAGATATAACGATCACGGGAAACCTTCGCCGGCAAACCGCCGCGGTGATAGTGGCGCAAGGCAAAGACCCTCTCACCGTGCTGCACAAAGATGGTAGTGCCACGGCCCGGTGCCGAACCCAGCAGTTGCTGCTGCTCTGCCCAGTGATCCGGTTCAAAAAACAGATCATCCACTTGGCTGAGAGTGTCGCCATCATATAGGATGTGGCTTCTTTCCGTATCGATTTGGGTCGGTTTCATTCTATGCATCTACCGTTAAGCTCGCCGCCGCGAAGCCTCTGTCTGTTGCGTCTCTCTGCCATCGGCGATATCAGCCACACGCTGCCGTTATTGCGCACCCTGCAAACAGCATGGCCCGAGACAAAAATCACCTGGATCATCGGTAAGCAGGAACACGCACTGGTAGGTGACATTCCGGGCGTGGACTTTATCATCTTTGACAAGTCACGGCGATGGCGCGCCTATACCGACCTGCGAGCTGCCCTGAAGGGTAAGCAGTTTGATGTCCTGCTGCATATCCAGATGTCACTACGTGCCAGCCTTGCCAGCCTGCTGGTACGGGCCAGGATTCGCCTCGGCTTCGACCGCGAGCGGGCTCGGGATCTGCAGTGGCTATTTACCAACCACAAGATTGCCCCGGCAAAAAATCAGCATGTGCTCGACTCGTTCCTAGCCTTCAGTGAGGCGCTGGGAATTGAGCAGCAGCAACTGAAGTGGGATATCCCTGTCCCCTATGCGGCTCATCAGTTTGCCGAAGAGCGTCTGCCGCAGGGGAAATTCATCGTCATCAGCCCCTGCTCCAGCAAGGATTATCGCAACTGGAATCCGCGCGGTTATGCCGCGGTGGCCAGATACGCCATCGAGAAGCACGGCCTTAAGGTGGTGTTATGTGGCGGTCCCAGCCGGCTGGAGTGGCAGTACGGGGCTGAAATTGCCGCCAGCCTGGATATGGCCAAACTGAGTCATGCCGTCACCAACCTCATCGGCCAGACCGACCTCAAGCAGTTGCTCGCCATCCTGCAGCGCGCCAGTGCCGTGATCAGTCCCGACTCAGGCCCCGCCCACCTGGCCACTGCCGTGGACACCCCGGTGATTGGCCTCTATGCCTGCACCAACCCGGATCGCGCCCGCCCCTATTTAAGCGCGGAGTATGTGGTCAACCGGTACCCGGAAGCGGTACAGGGTAAATATGGTAAAATGCCCGCCGATTTGCCATGGGGTATTCGTGTCAAAGAAGCTGCCGCCATGGAGCTGATCCTGCCGCAGGATATCTACCGCCAGCTGGATAAGCTCGCCTTAAAAGATTCATAAAATCAGAACAGAGCAGATTAATGAAAATAGCACCGCATCAGGAAATCTGGATCCGCAAGGGTACCGAGAAGCGTATTGCCCCACTGGCCTTTGAGGAAATTAGGACGATCGCCATCATTAAGCACGGTGCATTAGGTGATCTGGTGCATGTACGGCCGATGATCCTCACCCTGCGCCGTTACTTCCCCAATGCCACGATCACCTTTAGTGTCATCAGCCACTACACTAACGGAACCCCTGAGGACCTCGTC
>JBFFJV010000105.1:0-8024 GCA_041555695.1 Thiohalomonadaceae bacterium
CTGGCCCTGATCGGCAAGGCCTACGAATACACGACTGTCGATTCGCTTGGCGGCGAGACCCGGCAGGCCCCGTTTCTCGCCATTTCCCCACGGGGGCTGATCCCGGTGCTGGAGGATGAGGGTGAGGTGATTGCCGACTCCATGGCTATCCTCATCTACCTGGCCCGGCGCTATGCACCGCAGTGGCTAGCCACGACACCAGTGGCAGAGGCACGCATGATGGAGTGGCTGGCCGTTGCCGCAGACGAGCTTCAATACGGCGCCGCCACCGCACGACGCATCCACAAGCTGGGGGTAGAGGGGGATTGGGATGCAGCACAACAACTCGCCACCAAGGGACTAAAACTACTGGAGGCACAACTCACCAGCCATCGCTGGCTGGTCGATGAGCATCCCACCATTGCCGACATCGCCTGTTACCCCTACGTCGCCCTGATCCCCGAAGGCGGAATGGCACTGTCCCCCTACCCGGCAATTGAGCAGTGGCTCGAACGTATTCAGCAACTACCTGGCTACCAGCCGATGGCAGGCCTTTAACGGCATAAGGAGCGTGTGTGAACCTCTTCTCACTATTTAAAAAAGAAGCCCCGAGGCTAACCATCAAGGCCGAGGTTTTCGAACAGGATGGCCTGACCTGCATTGATGTGCGAGGCCAGACCTGTCCCGGCTACCTGCTGGCAATTAACCGCGAAACCGACAAACTGCCTGCCGCCACCGAGGTGGCACTACTCACCACCTACCCGCCCTGCGGCGATGATGTGCATGCCTGGTGCAGAGAAAAAGGATATCAATACAAAGGAATTGAACCTGACGAGGGGCTATTCCATATCCGCCTGTGTACCTGAAAGGGGTGGTAATACCACACTGCCGGGGGAGGATTTCCCCCGAAGTGGAAAACTCTCTATACTGCCGAGACACTGTCTTTTTGCCCATAGACGGAGCGGGTATGTCCGATAATAAAGAAAAAGAAAAACCTACAGTTCTCATTGCCGACGACTCCAAGGTCATCCGCAAATCGATCATCAAAATGCTGGGAGAAGAGTACACCGTACTCGAGGCTGCTGATGGCATGGAGGCGCTGGAGATCTTGCAGGAGAACCAGCAAATCCGCCTGCTCTTCTCTGATCTTGGTATGCCCCGTATGGATGGCTACGAGCTGCTGGAGGCTGTACGAAATTCTGATGATGAGGGGCTGGCCGAGATCCCGGTGATCATCGTCACCGGCAAGGAGGATACCGAGGAGGCCAAGGAGAAGATGATCGAGCTGGGCGCTACCGACCTTATCGGCAAGCCCTTCCACTCCGCCGAACTGAAGTCACGTACCCGCAGCTACATCAGCCTGGCACGCAAGGTGAAGAAACTGGAGGAGGCCTCGCCCATCGACAAGGCCACCGGTCTTGCCACCCCCGACTACTTTAAGAAACAGACCGAGATCACCTTCTCACTCTCCAAGCGGCACGGCCACGATATCACCCTGGCACGTATCAATATCGAGAACTACGCCGAACTGACGAAAGAGTACGGTAAGGGCGTGGTTGCCAAGATTATTGCCACCGTTGGCAAGCTCCTCAATGCCGACATGCGCAAAGAGGATGTTGCTGCCAACCTGGGCAATGAGAAGTTTGCACTAATGCTCCCCGGCGCAGACCCGGAAGGTGCCAACGACGTCATATCACGTATTCGTAAGCGCCTGGCAAAGATGGATCTGCGCATTGGTGAAAAGGTCGCCCACATCGCCTTTAGCGCCGGTATCGTGTCACGGCCTGTGGATGATGAGATAGACGACTTTTCGCAGTTAATGACACAGGCCGAAGAGGCGCTTCAGAAGGCGCTGGCCAAGGGCAAAGAGCAGACCGTCATCATCCAGCCCAGCGAGGAGCCACTGCCGGAGCCGGAACCTGCAAAGATCGATATCCAGATCGATACACTGCTGGAGCAGCTGGCAGACGGTTCGGCTGAGCTCAGCGAAGAGCAACTCACCCTGGCACTGAAGAAATTCCTGCCACTACTGGCCCGAGCCGATCAAAAGCTGAAACTGGGGCTGGGCAAGATCGTCCTGCACCTGCATAAGAGCCTGAAGTAGCCTCTACGGTTTACGCCTTTCTGTAGGCGTAAATCATCATCCCCGCACCAATCACCACCATCGGTAGCGACAACACCATTCCCTTGGTCAACCAGCCACCGGCCAGATAGCCGATATGGGCATCGGGCATGCGCACAAACTCCACCAGGGTACGGAACACCCCGTAACCCGCACCGAACAGCCCGGTTACCGCCATCGCCGGTCGTGATTTGGCCGAGTAGAACCAGACGATGAGAAACAGCACGATCCCTTCGAGAAAAAACTCATACAGCATGGAGGGGTGACGCGGCTCAGGCCCGCCCCCCGGAAACACCATGGCCCACGGCACATCACTCACCTTGCCCCACAGCTCACCATTGATGAAGTTACCGATACGCCCGGCCCCCAGTCCCAGCGGGATCAGCGGCACCACGAAATCAACCACCTCGAAATAACCACGCTGCTGTTTGCGCGCATAGAGCCACATCGCGAACAGCACCCCCAGCACCCCACCGTGGAATGACATTCCCCCCTCCCACACCACAAACAGCATTAGCGGGTTGTCGACAAAGGCACTGAAGTTATAGAAGAGGACGTAGCCGATACGTCCGCCCAGCACCACGCCAAGGGCACCGTAGAAGATCAGATCCTCAATCTGCTCCACCTTCCAGCCGCTGTTGGGCTGGCGTGCGCGGTAACGCCCCAGCCACCAGGCAGAGGCAAAGGCGACCAGATAGAGTACACCGTACCAGTGGATCTTCAACGGCCCGAGTGACAGGGCAACAGGGTCGATATTGGGGTAGGTCATGACAATTCCGTTTTCAGTTCTTAGCTATAACGAGACAACGCGACTGATCAGGCACTTAATATAATCGGTCTCGACAATCGCCGGGTGTACCGGATGATCCGGCCCCTGATGGCCCTGCTCGATGATTTGCAGGTTACGGTCCAGGTGGCGTGAGGACTGCAGCAACAGATCGCGCAGGCTGTCGCGCTGCAGGTGGTAGGAGCAGGAGGCGGAGACCAGCAACCCATCCTTGCCCAGCAGCTGCATCGCCGCCTGATTAATACGGCGATAGGCCTCTATCCCCGCCTTCGCATCCTTGCGGCGTTTGATAAAGGCTGGCGGGTCAACGATCACCAGGTCAAACTTTTCACGCTCAGCACGTAGCGCCTTGAGCACATCAAAGGCATCGCCTTCAATCGCCTGAACCTTATCCGCCACACCATTCAACGCCGCATTGCGCTCAACCATATCCAGCGCCGGTGAAGAGCTATCGACGCAGACCACTTCACTGGCCCCGGCAGTGGCAGCAGCCAGCCCCCAGCCACCGATATAGCTGAAGACATCGAGTACCCGCATGCCACCAGCCAGATTCTGCACCCGCGCACGGTTAAGGCGATGATCGTAAAACCAGCCGGTCTTCTGGCCACTCAGCAGCGGCACCTCAAAGCGGGTGTTGTTCTCTTCGATCTCGACAAACTCAGGCACCTCACCCAGCGCGGTCTCAATGCTGCTCGGCAGTCCCTCCTGAACACGCACACTGCTGTCATTGCGCAGAAGGATAGCGCGCGGCTTAAGCACCTTCTGCAGTGCGGCCACCACCTCATCACGCATCGCATCCATACCGGCGGTGTTGAGCTGGGCCACCAGCACGTCACCAAAGCGATCAACCACCAGGCCGGGCAGAAAATCACTATCGCCATAGACCAGCCGATAGAAGGGCTTGTCGAAGAGGCGCTCACGCAGCGATAGCGCGACCTTAAGACGATGTACCAGCAGCGACTGATCCAGTAGCTGAGTGGCCGAGCGACTGATCAGCCGGCCACAGATCAGTGAGTGAGGGTTCACATAGGCAACACCCAGCGCCTTGCCATCATTGGCGGTCACCAGCACCTGCTGACCCGGGGTGAAATCGTTCAGCGGCGAGCGTTTGATGTCGACCTCATTGCTATAGACCCAGAGGTGGCCGTTGCGCAGGCGGCGCTCTTCGTTCTTTTTCAGGTGCAGGGGGGCAAGTTCCATAACGGTGTTCCGGTGATGCGAAAACGGCGATTATGGCAGAAAGGGGCGGTGGTGACGATGTGCTATGTCTAATGCATAACCGCTCCGGGCTAAGTACGAGGCAAGAGAAAGTCAGGTGAATGTGCGGAGTTTACCCTGAGTAGATGAGCGTTTTGAGTCGGATTTTAACGCGGTATCGTGCCACATGGGGCATCTTCAACATTCTGTCAGGCGTTCAGGTCGGGGATCAACTTGCTCTCAACCCGGGAGATGGCATCCTTAAGCTGCAGCTTACGTCGTTTCAGCCGCTTCATCTGCAACTGATCCACGTAGGGATTCACATGCAGGGCCTGAATGGCGTCGTCCAGATCGCGGTGCTCAAGGCGCAGGGCATCGAGGCGCTGGGCAAGTTCTATCAATTCTCCGTTATCCATGGTTTTACTCTCGCTACCCGGCAACAGGCCGAGTTCAAAAAAATAACACATTCTCACCCCACGGTCAGTGAGAATCACACCGCAGAGACGCGAAGCAGAGACTAAACTTAGGTAAGCTAAGCCCTCCAACCATGATATGGGGATGAGACCCATGAAAAAAATATCGCCCGTACCCCTGCTCCTGCTGCTCTCTGCATGGCTCTTGCACGGTTGTGCCAGTAGTACTCCCAGCGCGCTACGCGATGCCCCCAAACAGAGCCCCAGGCTGAGCCAGGTGCGCGCCCAGCCTGATGTCTTTGTCGATACGCGTATACGCTGGGGCGGCACCATCGCCCGCATTGAGAACCTGCCACAGACTACCCGCCTGGAGATCATCGCCCGTAAACTCTACGACCACGGTGAGCCGACAGGAGAGGACAGCAGCGAGGGGCGTTTTCTTGCTCAGGTAGACCGCTTTCTCGACCCCAGTATCTACACCCCTGGCCGTTCCATAACCGTGGTAGGCCGCTTTGCCCGTATTGAACAACGCCAACTGGATCAGATGGTCTACCACTACCCCCTGCTGAGGGTAGAATCTCACCACCTATGGCCTGAGCCTGAGCCCTACCAGGAGCACTACGACCCCTTCTTCTATGACCCCTGGCACCCCTTCGGCTATCCTTATCCCTATTACCCGTCGCCCTATTACCCATACCCTCACTGGCAACACCACCACTGATACAGGAGAACCTGCATGACAAAACTGATCACACCCCTGCTCATCCTGTTGCTAGCTGGCGGGTGCAGTAGCAAACCGGTGCTGCCAACAGAGGGGGCCAACAGGGAGCTGACGGCAAAGCAGGTCATCGACGCCGGCAAAAGTATGCGTGGTACCCGCATATTGTGGGGCGGGGTTATCATCAGCAGCGCCAATCTGGAGGGGCGCACCCGCCTGGAGATCCTCTCCTACCCCCTCAACAGTGAGTTGCGTCCTGTTACCGATAAGCCCGCCGGCAATCGCTTCCTTGCCTACCACACAGGCTACCTGGAGACCGTCGATTACGCTGCGGGACGGCAGGTGAGCATCGTCGGGGTGATTCGCGATGCCGAAGAGTCCCGCCTGGGCGAACATAGTTACCACTATCCAGCGATTGATGCCGAAAAGGTTCACCTCTGGCCCGTCGAAAAAAGGGGCAGCGACAGCCGGTTACACTTCGGCATTGGCGTGATATTTTCCAACTAATAAACGGCAGTGGTACCAGTCACTCTTTATGTCATGACGGGCGTGGCAAAACAATCTCCCGTGTTCGGGTTAGCATTGGCATAGATTGCTTCGCTGCGCTGGCAATGACAGTATTCGGTCACCCAATACAGCAAACGGAACACCATCAACATGACAAACACGCTCCTGCCTGCGCTCATCGAAGTAGAAGAACTGGAACAGGCATTAGACACCTCCGACCTTGTTATTATCGATTTGAGCAGCAGCAAAACCCACGCTCAGGGGCACATCCCCGGAGCGCGTTTTCTCGACTACAGCCAGATCGTGCGTGCGGAGAAACCGGTAATGGGACTACTCCCCACCGCGGCACAGTTTAGCCAGGCACTGTCATCGCTGGGAGTTAGCGCAGAAAGTCATATCGTTGCCTATGATGACGAGGGTGGAGGCAAAGCCGCCCGCCTGCTGTGGACACTGACGTGCTTTGGCCACACCCGCTACTCCCTGCTCAACGGCGGACTGCACGCCTGGGCCAACGAGGGCCACACACTCACCACAGAACCCGCCAGCTTCACCCCGGGTAACTACCCACTCACATCTGTTCAGAACTGTGAAGCCGCAGTACAGCGTGACTTCATCCTTAAACACATCGGTGATGCCAGCGTCGCCCTGCTTGACGCCCGCTCGCCACAGGAGTTCAGCGGTGAGAAACGTTATGCCGAACGTGGTGGGCACATCCCCGGTGCGGTAAATATCGAATGGACCGAGTTTATGGATCAGGGTCGCAACCTGCGCCTTAAACCGGAGGCCGAACTGCGCGGCATGCTGGAAGAGAGTGGCTTCACTAGCGACAAAACTGTAATCGCCTACTGCCATACCCACCACCGCTCGGCGCATACCTGGTTCGTATTAAATTATCTGGGATACACGGTGAGGGGGTATGAGGGGTCCTGGTCGGACTGGGGAAATCAGGCCGATACGCCGATTGAGGTTTAGTATTTTTCTGATAGAGGAAACGTCACTGATGCCTGCCTAACGATTTTACCTTTGAGTCGTATATGGCCCTGGCAGGGGCCGCAATATGGGGGACACTATCATTGGCAAGCTGCCTTAAATAACTCAATACACTTTGATCATTACTACGTTCAAAAACAGGGAGTGATAAGGCCTTAAGATCACTATCGCCTGAGCTTGCCCAGCTTTTGGCCATCACAATGGCGCGCTTTTCAATACGCTCAGTCACGACCCAGCTATTTAGAACACTGGACAGTTCAACTGCCGCCAGATCTTTTTCGCATTCCAGCATGCTACGGTCACAACTTGCCTTATCATCAACTATCCTGCTTTTTAATCTCTGCCGCTCACTTTCCAGCCGCGGCAACAGATTATTAATATAGTAAATCCTGTGGCGGTCGGATTGTACAACGTAGCGGTGATGTAGCAGGCCATAAATCACCAGTTGAAATGCAGGGGAACGCCATCCCCAGTAAGGGCCCACGCTCTCCTCAATAACCAATTCAATATAGCCGTCCCCATCCAAATCCTGGAACGGCTCACCGGAGAATCTGTTCCCCCGCTGCAATGAAAATGTTTGTAGCTGATAATGTTCAGTATGTTGAAAAACAACCTGCAAATGACGGAAACCTCTCCCTGATATGTCATTTTCAATCAGCAGTTCATCAACGCCATCACTATTCAGATCAAGCCACTGGTGCGACACATAGTTCAAGGGCATGACATTTGACGGAGTGTACTGTCTGTCGGCATCAAAGGGGATATTCGTGACATCATCCTCTTCGCCCTCGTAATGATAAGCAACATTAACTAGCAGCTCGAAAAACTCCTGAACCTTCTGCTGTTGAGTTTTCAGCTCATCAAATCGCTGCTCACTGTTTCGCCACTTCACCTGCCACAGTCCGTCACTGTCGGCCCATGCCTGCTGCATCATGAAAAGTGGAAAAATAGATAAGACGATTCTTAGTAACTTCATATCTTCCCCCCGATACCGGCCTGAACTATCCAGGCCTCAGATAAAAAAAACCGGCCTCCACATTCAGTGAAGTCCGGATTTATTTATCCCTTTTCCATTTTCTGCATTCCATGCATTAGCCTCGTCGTTACTCCGGCTGGCGAATCACCCCAGTAACGATACCGAGGATCTGCACCTCTTCATTTTTCAGATAGATGGGATCCATCTCGGGGTTGGCCGGTTGCAAACGGATGCCCTCGCGTTCGACATAGAATTTTTTCAGGGTAACCTGCTCGCCGTTGATCATGGCAACAACAGACTGGCCGTTCTCGGCGGTCTCGCGCTTTTCGATGATC